>PBLS01000046.1 GCA_002721825.1 Magnetovibrio sp. | reverse complement strand
CGAAATAGGGTAATAAAAATAAAGCCAGGCAGTCCAAATCGTGCCCAAGCTGGCATACTTAGCATTGAAAGCACCCATGGGTCCCAAAGGTGTGGAGAAATATTTTCTAATCGAATTTGCAAAATTAAAAGGCCACTTGGCCATATGGTATACAGAAGGTCATGAGCCGCAACGATCATTTGAGTCTTATCGCGGGCAGAATGGACAAGTACTTCTGCTGCCGCGGAAAAAAACGCAACTATTAAAAACACCCCACCCACGTAGTAAAGTAACCGCATCCAACATTATAACGTGGTTAGTATTACTTCAGGAAGCAAAATGAATGTGCGGATATCCATAACTCCCCTTGAACTAAGGGAATGCCTTCGCTACTTTGCGCGGTCCGCGGAGGGGTGGCCGAGTGGCTGAAGGCGCACGCTTGGAAAGCGTGTATACGGGAAACCGTATCGAGGGTTCGAATCCCTCTCCCTCCGCCAGACTTCTCCGGTCCCCTTTAGTCTCAATAGGTTACGATTCCAAAACATAGGTTCTTAAACCGTTGTCACACAAGTTGTCACACGGGGGAATACCATGTTTTGCGTTACAAGCTTAATTTATTGCACTAACGAATTTTTCAATTGCTCTAGCTACAACAGCGTAGCCGTGGGAGCTGTAATGACAATTTTCACAGCTAAATAGTAACGGTAAATCGTTACGGACGGAGAATGCAGCACGCATATCTAATAGAGGAATTTTGAGCCTTTCCACAATCTTAACAATCTTTTTATACGCGTGTATTTGAGCAGGCTTGCTTCCGCGGGTTAAATGATCGGGCAAATAGATAAAAATAAATTTTGCACCTTGTCCGTGGACATCGTCACGCGCCCTTTTGAGTACCCGTGTGAATGTACTGAAATCAGCATTTCCAATATTAAAAGGTTTACGGTCAACATTCTCAGCCTCCTGAGGAGTGTGGCTCGCTCTTAAGCCGATCAAATTGCGTAATGGGCGAAGCATGAGAAAACCTATAAATCTCTGTGAAGGTCTTTCATGAAAGGACTTTAACTCGATCAATTTTTTTTGGGCGGATATTTTTTTTTCGGCATAGTTAATCAAAAAATTATTAAGCGCTTTTTGATGCTTCCAATTGTTCTGGCGAAAACTGGACTTATTTAAGTATAACTGTAGGCGGGAATTTTTTTTCTCGTGTTCCAATTCGTAGAGATCATTTCCTTCGAAATACAGCCACATAATCGTTTTTGCTTGAGTTTTAGATAGAAATTCACGCAATCCCGCCAGCATAAGTAAGGGCCCATTGCCTCCCATACCAATACTAATCGTGGAAACTTTGCGACGGAGTTGGGCCGCTATGTTGTCTTCAGGAGGAACGCATGCACCTTGAGCAAAAGAATCACCGACAAGAAGAACGTCAATATCCTGGTTTTGCCATGCTGACTGAGGATTGAGAAATCCATATTCATCCGCTGTGTAAACTAAGAACCGCCCTGTTTCGTTGCAGTAAACTGTTCTCTTTCCCCCAATGCCTGATAATGGCAAAATATTTCTACCCTCCACAGAGACCGTTTCATTACCACGAATAAAAACCCAAGGAAATACGGTGGGATAAGCCTCACTCCCTTGGTCTCGTAACTCCATTACTTTTTTAAATATGGTTTGTGGGGGGACAATCTTATCAGAATTATTTTGAAGAAATATTATAGCTATAGTTTGTATACTAAATACGCCAAAAACCACGGCAGAAATTAACAAGGCTAAATTTGCTCTAATTTCAGACGAAAGCCTCATGCAATAAATGATAGCTAATGCGGCAATGGCCAATCCAGTTGTCATAAAGATCCCCAACGGGGTCGGTGCGGAAACCATCAGAATGGTACCGTATATTGAGAGCGCAAAAAGGAAAACAATTGTTCCGCACAAAAAGAGAAAAGTTAGTCTGGCCATGTTGATTGAATTCCTGAAAACGATTTTGATTTTCTCTGTTGTAGTGTTAAAATTCATTGATAGTATTTTGTACACACTTTTTTACGGTTTAAATTGGTCCCTTATATTTTGTGTTCCGGTTTCGCTGGCCCAAGAACGCAATCAAGGGCGTTGATGGACAGAACGAGTTCCATAACTCCCTGAAAACCTCCGTACTTCAGGAGGCACTCAGTGAGAGAGATGTGCCTCTTCATTGATCCAGTGGAACTCATCCACGTCGTTTTCTTCGGCATCCTATTTCCAGAACTCTAGCAGAAGACTCAAATATATAAAAAACTATGATCTTAGATATTTTTCCTATTAAATATCTCAAGGTCGGTGCCGGGCAGAGAAACGTTCTCATAGACAAGATTAATTCGAAAAGTGGATTTATAAGGTTTTGGGTTGTTGATGTCCAAAGCCATATTTTCTCGTATTGCTGGGTTGCAAATGTTAATGTTGCGCCATGTCCACTGTCAGTTTAGATGCGCAATCAATTTCGACGAGTGCATTGCCCTTGATCGATATAACCGGTTTATGGAGCCCGGATAGAGCGGATTGGGAGTCTGTCGGCCAAGCCTTGCGTGAAGCCTGCCAAAATAAAGGTTTTCTCTATCTCAAAGGCCATGGCGTTTCCGCCGATTTGCGGGCCAAGGTGTTTGACGAAGCCCAATCGTTCTTTGACCTACCGATCAAACAGAAGAAAAAAATCGACCTTTCCCACTCCAGCTGCTTTCGCGGGTATGAGCCCATGAGAGCACAAACGTTGGAACCGGGTCAGCCGCCAGATTTGAAGGAAGGGTTTTACGCTGGCCGAGAACTCACGCCGAACGACCCGCGAGTGGAAGCTGGAAAATTCAACCACGGTCCAAACCAGTGGCCGGAGGAGCTGCCGGCTTTTCAGCCGGTAATGGCCGAATACTACAACACAATGCGTGATCTTGGGCGTTTGCTGATGCGTGGAATTGCCGTGTCCTTGGGCGTCGACGAAAAGTCCTTTTCTGCGTTCTGTAGCGAGGAATTGGCGACGCTTCGCTTGTTGCATTACCCGCCGCAGCCGGCCAATCCGGAACCCGGGGAGAAAGGTTGTGGTGCCCACACAGATTTCGGTACCCTCACCTTTCTCATGCAAGACGATTGTGGCGGACTGCAGGTTTGGGACGAGGACATTGGTTGGATTCATGCCGCGCCGGTCCCCGATACCTACGTTGTGAACTTGGGTGACATGATGGCCCGCTGGACCAATGGCCGCTATCAGTCGACACTGCACAGGGTCGTCAATGTTTCGGGCAAGGAACGCTATTCCGTGCCGTTTTTCTATCTTGGGAATCCGGATTTCGAAATCAACTGCATTCCGACTTGTCTCGAAGAAGGTGGATCGCCGAAGTATCCGCCAGCGACTGTCGAACAACACTATCAAGAAATGTATCAAGCGACCTATTTGCCCGCAAACGCATCGGCTTAATCAACCTAGCAAAGGACAAGGTTTTTCACGGGACTATAAAACTGCGGTGGACTGGTATAGGCTTGCTGCCGAACAGGGGTATGGGAGTAAAAATGGACGAAGACCATGGCTGAGCGTGCAACCATCATTGGTGCTGGTATTGTTGGCATCTGCACGGCGATATCTTTATTGGAAAAGGGTTTCGAGGTTTTATTAATCGATCGTGATAGGCCGGCGGAAGGTGCTAGTCACGGTAATGCCGGGGTAATATCACCGGGGTCGTGTGTACCACAATCTATGCCGGGAACTTGGCGCAGTATTCCAAAATGGTTGCTTGATCCAGAGGGCCCCGTGGCGCTCAGCTGGAAGTACCTGCCTAAGTTTCTGCCTTGGGCTTTGAGATTCTTTGCTGCTGGCAATGAGGAACGGGTGCCGGCAATTTCTGACGCTATGCAGGCGCTTAATCGGCCTAACGTCGATCTCTACCGGCAAATGCTAGATGGCACTGGCCACGAACATTTGATTGTCGATTCGATGTATGTGCATGTTTTTCGCAATCCGGTGGATGCGGACTTTAAGAAGCTGGCCTGGACGCTGCGTGAAGAGCGAGGTGTGCCACTCGAGCTTGCCGAAGCACACGAAATTCGTGAGATTGAGCCAGCATTATCTCCTGATTTTAAGGCTGCCGTTTTGATGAAAGGCCAGGCCCGGGCCACAGATCCAAGAGGCGTTGGCAAGGCTTTAGCGGAAAAGGCAAACCGTATGGGTGCCGTTTTTAAAAGGGTGGGTGTACACCATATCCAGCCCAATCCGAAGGAGGGTTGGACTATACATACGGATGATGGTGAGTTGCAAGCGGAGACGTTGGTAATTGCTGCTGGAGCATGGTCGGCACGCCTTCTTGCCCCCTTGGGCTACAGTTTACCATTGGAAGCGGAACGCGGTTATCACCTTGTATTCACAGACCCTGGTGTAACTTTAAATAATTCAATTACGGATGCGGAAGCCAAAATTGCTGCCAGTTCTATGGCGGCTGGAGTGCGCTGCGCCGGGACAGCAGAATTTGCGGGCTTGGATGCTCCGCCCGATTACCGTCGGGCACGGGTGTTTAAACGTCTTGCTCGTAATTTAATTCCCCATATTAAAACGGATCAGAGCGTAGAGTGGATGGGTAGCCGACCCTCTTTCCCGGATAGCCTTCCGTGTTTAGGTAAAATTCCAGGCGAGGTAGGTCTTTTTTGCGCGTTTGGCCACGGCCATAATGGTTTTATGATGGCACCTAATACTGGCCGTGTTGTCGCGGAGGTTGTTGCTGGAGCTCTTCCTAATATTGATATGGAGCCCTATCGTGTTAATCGTTTTAGATGATTAATACGTTTGATGGTATTGTCATTGGAGGTGGAATGCTTGGCTCAGCACAAACTGCCAAAAGTAATCCCGAAGTCGGTGTAACAGGCATTAACTAGCCTAGGTAGTGACGGTATAGTAGGGAGATAAAGCCCTTGTTTTCAGGGCTTTTCTAAACTCAGTATTATTGGGAGGAACAGGGTTAAACCCACATCAGTGGGTTCAAATCCCGCTCCCTCCGCCATATTTTCATCTACATATCAATGAGTTATTTTCAGAATTCCAGAAGTAAGCCAATTTCAGCTAACATGATCACGTGATCTTCGAAATCAACATACTCTTCACGTCCCCAAGGCCTCTGCCATTTCTTTTAGATTCTTCACCACCAAGTCCGGTTCCTGGCCAAGTTCGTCAAGGGCCTGTCCGTAGCGGCGTACCCATATCGTCGGGTAACCAAAGTTAGCGGCGCCGATGACGTCGAAGGCGTTTCCCGACACAAACCCTAATTCTTCAACGGCCACACCGATTTCGCGTTGGCCAACTTCATAGGCAGCGCGTCCAGGCTTATAGACCTTGTGCGGCTCAGCGCTGATCACGTCCTTGAAGTACTCGGCAATGCCCGCATTGGCCTGGCTCTTCTCGATCATCCAGGGCGTTGCCATAGAGAGTACGTAGAGACCGAAGCGCGTCGCTAGTCGGGCCAGCGCTTCGGGCACTTCAGGATAAACGGGAAGTCGCGTGTCGGCTTTGATCCACTGATCGCGCAGCACATGGGGAACCTCGAGGCCCATATCGGCACAGGCGAAATTGAAACCAGCAATAGTCAGCTCATCCCACGTGATGTGGCGTTCCATCTGCCCCACCTGAAAGCAATAGCGCTGGATCTGAGCAAACCAGAGCTTAGCGAAGGCGGCACCCTGGCCGGGGAACCGTTCGTCAATCTCGGCGGCCAGGGCCTGCTTATCGGCGATGGTGCCGTAATAATCAAAGGCCAGCGCCTTAACGCGGGCAAAATCTGCCATGACAAAGTCTCCTTTAGGGCACCTTCCATGATGCGGTGATGTGGATCGCGGGTGGTGAGACAGCCTGAAATAACTGCTCGGCATCAAGCAAGGTCGGGAAATAGATATTACCCGCAACGATCAAAACTAGGGCAAACGCAAACGTGTCCAATCGCCTTTCCCGGATCACCGTGAAAAATAATTTATGGATCCCATAGAACATAGTGTAGCTTCACTCGTGTCACCTGCGCAAATCCTCGACACAGATTAGTGTTTTCCCATACCGCTTGTTAAAAGTCGTATCAATTTTGCACCAGATAAAGTAGCCTTTTGTTATAAGTAAAGTTTGCAATATCCAAAACCTTCGAAAACACAACTTTCAGATACGATGAAATTCTTCTATCTAAAGCACCCTTTTATAATGAATAATTTTTCGCATAATAGTTTAAAATTTTTCGGATAATTCATAATTCTATGTAAAAGGTACGGGGGACAAGTTATGTCTTGGTTGCTGCTCTCAATTTCAATCATTACAGAGGTACTAGGGACGGTCGCATTAAAATTTTCTAATGGATTTAGCGATTGGAAGCCTAGCGTTATAGTTTTCACAGCTTACATTTTGAGCTTTGTATTATTAGGCTTGGCTCTTAAGGGAATTGAACTCAGCATAGCTTATGCTATCTGGGCAGGCGTTGGCACTGCATTGATCGCACTAGTAGGCATTTTCTACTTTAACGAACCAATTACGATACAAAAATCAGCATCAATTGTATTAATTGTGCTTGGAGTTGTCGGCTTAAATCTATCAAATCAAATTACTTGAAGGCCCTGCCTGAGCATAAAAAAGTATGTAACAAATTTTCTCGCGAATGAACCCGCATAATGCATCTCGAAATTTTTGTCGACCAAGAGGCCTCACTTGAAGATCAAGGCAAATTGGCTTATGGCCCTAGTTCAAAAGATGTTCTAAACTGACCCCCCAGGTGTAAGAATTTTATAGAGTGCAATCAAGGTTCAGCTTTATTTCGGATACCAAGAGACAAACATGCCGCATTCCAAAAATATATCCGAGGATAGTTTTGATATTGTTATAGTAGGCGCAGGTTTTGCCGGTATGTACATGCTCTATAAACTGCGTAGCATGGGACTAAACACACGTGTTTACGAGCGGGGCGATGGGGTTGGCGGCACCTGGTATTGGAACCGCTACCCCGGTG
Organism: Magnetovibrio sp.; assembly: GCA_002721825.1. Classification (GTDB taxonomy): domain Bacteria; phylum Pseudomonadota; class Alphaproteobacteria; order Rhodospirillales; family Casp-alpha2; genus TMED8. The sequence goes on along the minus strand of PBLS01000046.1, from coordinate 30,276 downwards.
CCCGGTGTGACTTAGAAAGTATGGAATATTCTTATTCCTTTGACAACGACTTGCAACAAGAGTGGAACTGGAAAGAGAAATATGGAACTCAACCTGAGCTTCTTAAATACGCTAATCATGTTGCCGACCGTTTCGATTTGCGCCGAGATATTGAATTTAAAACCCGCCTTAATTCCGCCCAGTATAATGATGTCACTGGTCGATTGGATTTGACAACCAACCGCGGATCGCGCGCAACCGCAGCACACTTGGTTTTAGCTACCGGTAATCTATCAACGCCACAACCGCCTAAAATTGACGGTGTTGCCGATTTTAACGGCCGCAGCTTCCACACTGGAAACTGGCCGCATGTTAACGTTGACTTTAGAAAGCGGCGTGTTGGAATTATCGGTACTGGCTCATCAGCAGTACAAGCAATCCCAGAAATTGCTAAACAGGCGGCTCATCTGACAGTATTTCAACGAACCGCTAATTTCAGTATCCCGGCTCATCACGGGCCCCTCGAATCGGCAGAAAGAGAGGCCAAAAAAGCCCGTTATGATGTAATTCGAGCTTCTGCGAACGAAACCCCCTTTGGTATCGCGAAGTTTGGCAGCCCAACGCAATCGGCTTGGGACGTTAATGGCGCTGAACGACAAAAGATCTATGAAGAGGCATGGGCAATTGGTGGTCAAGCACTGTTGTTCACATTTACCGATATATTAACGGATCGAGACGCCAACGAAACTGCCGCTGAATTCGTGCGTGAACGTATCAGAGAGGTCGTAAAAGACCCCGCTATTGCTGAGTTGCTTTGCCCAAAGGACCACCCAATTGGTACCAAGCGGTTGTGCTTGGATAGCTTTTATTATGAGACCTATAACCGTGATAATGTTACACTAATCGATGTAAAAAAAATGCCAATCAGTCGTATAACTCCCTCTGCTGTGGTTGTTGGTGACAAATCTTATGAAATTGATGACCTGGTATTAGCCACTGGCTTTGACGCCATGACCGGCGCCGCTCGCGATATAAATATTGTTGGTGAAATGGGAATTCGGCTTAGCGACCGATGGGCAGCGGGTCCACAAACCTATCTTGGTATAATGGTTGCTAGCTTCCCAAACATGTATTTAATAACGGGGCCTCAAAGTCCAGGCGTAAAAAGTCAGATGATCTTATCCATTGAGTATCATGTGGAGATAATAGCGAAAATGATAGATAAGATTCGCCGGGAAGGACTCAGAACTGTGCGCGCGAAACCTGAAGCTCAAGCCGCTTGGGTGGAGCATAATAACTTAGTCGCTAATAAGACTTTATACCCGACTGCGGCATCCTGGTACATGGGCGCGAATATTCCTGGGAAAGCGCGAGTGTTCATGCCCTATGTTGGGGGCGTTAAAGAATATCGCGCGATATGCGGGAAGGTGATGACTGATAATTGGCGGGGGTTTGCGTTTTCTAATAATTGAAAATAGTTGTTTATCAGGTTTAGGATCGTCTTTTCACGAAAACTTACGTTAGAGGTAAGCATGAAAAAAATAGCCCTGACATGACATTAGACCCACAATGTCGTGCCATGCTGGATGCGCTAGAGAAGAGTGGTTCGCCTTTCGATACCTATGACGCCGCTGAAGCGCGAAAGATTGTTGCTATGAGCACCAAATCTGTGCCCAATTCGGATTCTCGATTTGTCATTATAGAGAACGGGACTTTCCCAGAAAGTGAAGGACTAGTTGATTATCGGTATTATCGTCCAGTTGGCATATGTCAAGATGATTCACCGTGTTTAATTTACTATCATGGTGGAGGCATGGTATTTGGTACTCTTGATAGCCATGATCCAATTTGTCGCACAGCAGCAATTAGCGCAAAATGTGTGGTGATTTCAATAAACTACCGCTTGGCACCAGAAAATAAGTTCCCGGCGGCGGTAGATGATGCTTGGGCTGCATTCGTAGCCGTCAACAATGAAGCTAAAAAATTTGGGGTTGATCCACAGCGAATTGCTGTGGGCGGAGATAGTGCGGGCGGTAATTTAGCAGCGGTTGTTTCGCTGATAGCAAGGGATATGAAGTGCCCCAATCCGTGCTTCCAGTGGCTGATTTATCCAAACACAGATATGACTCATCCGGGCAACGCACCAGCAGGCGGGACCATCGAACGGTTTGCTGAAGGTTATTTCCTGACCCGTAAAGGACTTATTTGGCTTCAAGACCTTTACCTTAACTCAGATGAGGAGAGGCTAGATTGGCGTGCATCACCGATTAAAGTGGCAAAATTAGCCGGCGTAGCACCAGCTTTAATTCAAACCGCTGGTTTTGACCCTCTTAAAGATGAGGGAATTGCGTATGCGGTAAGACTAAAAGAGGCGGGAGTGAAAGCCGAACACATCGACTATCCTGGTATGATACACGGGTTCATTCGAGCGCTTAACGTTATAGACATCGCTCAAAAGGCTATTTATGACGGAACAGCGAAACTAAGGGATGCTTTTAACTTGGAATAAAGACCGATGCCTTTAGTTCATTTCACGATTTACCGCTCCTAAATTTCAAAACAACGTAAGCACTTGCATGAAGCGGACTTTTCTTTGACACTGTCCGATTATCCTAAGTTGGTATAAGCAGTTTGGTTTAACCGGTAGCGGGTTTGGCTTTGCCGGCGCGGGTGCGTAGGCAACATTGCTTTATTTAAAAAAGGCGTAAAAATGTCTATATATGAAGGCGGATGCCACTGTGGTAATATTCAGGTATGGTTTAAGACAGAGTTGAGTCCAGGTCATTTAAAACCACGTTCATGTCAATGTTCGTTTTGTCGAAAGCACTCTACCCGTGCGCTGTCCGATGGAAACGGTCAAATAAATTTGGCAATTAAGAGCAACGCGCTCCTAAATCGCTATACTTTTGGTATAAAGTCAGCCGAATTTTTAATCTGTAAAAGGTGTGGGGTTTACGTTTCGGCGTATATGCCCGACGGAGATAAAGCATACGCGAATGTGATGGCAAACACACTCCGGAACCATGACGCCTTTCCTGCTGGAAGCCCTATCAATTATGAAATTGAGGATGAACAAGGTAAGCGCGAGCGTCGCCGAAGGACTTGGTCACCCGCAACGTTAACTTTCGATGATTAATTTAGTTCCCGCACCAACCTTTTATGCATATACGGTTAGATTTAATGCGTAACGCTCAATCAATACCGTTAATCTCACAAGCACGTGACCTGCATCATAAAGGTATTATTATTGACGGGGTCTGTCCTTTGCTGATGGATAAGAAAAATGTGAGTTGGTATTTAGACGGCGGTCTAACGGTCGCGGTTCCAACTGTAGCTATCCGTGAGCCAGCAGAGCATGTCATGCGCACCATCGGGAGTTGGCATCGTTTTATTTCTAATGATGATCGTTTGTGTCTGATTTGTGAAAGCAAAGATATAAGGCGCGCGAAAGAAAATGGACAAATGGGGATTGTTTTTCATTTCCAAGGCACAGATTCGATTGAAGATGACCTAAATTTATTAGATGTCTTTAAAAAGCTTGGGGTCGGCATGGTACAATTAACATATAACGTCAAAAATCGAGTGGGCGATGGTGCTTGTGAACGCACTAATGATGGACTCAGCATTTTTGGTGTAGAATTAGTTAAGCGGTACAATGAACTTGGCATTGTGGTTGATGGTTCGCATTCCGGGGAACGTACAACGCTGGACGCGATCAATCAAAGCACTAAACCTTTCGTATTTTCTCATGCAAATGCCAAGGCATTATACGATTCACCGAGAAATATTACGGATGAGCAGATGCGAGCATGTGCTTCGACCGGAGGGCTTGTAGGAATTGTTGGTTTCCCGGGTTTTTTGGGGCCTAACTGCCGACCCACTTTAGATCATTTTATAGATTTCATAGATTATGCCGTAGAACTTATCGGTCCAGATCATGTTGGTCTAGGGCTTGACTATTACATGGGTATGGATCCGATTATTCCCATAGAACAAGCGCGTGCGCGGTACGATGATGCCGTTTCTAAAGGCCGATGGAACCCTGATATCTATCCTCCGCCTCCTCATCATTTTCCGACAAGTATCGAAACCCCGCGCGCACTAGTCAATCTAACAGCTGGACTGTTAGACCGGGGCTACAACCCAGATATAGTACTGAAGATCATGGGCGGTAACTGGCTCCGTGTTTTCGAAAATGTTTGGGACAATTAATGGCACAGATTAGAAATAAATTATGCAGCCAATATAAATTTAAAAAATGCCTCTCCCGCATATCTTGATACGGTCACATTTAATTTTAAATACAAGCTAACGTTCTGGCGGTTACGTTAAAAACGCGCTTCACCCGGTAGTGCACTCCGCGAGCCATTGCTAGGTATTTTTCCTATTTATGTACTCATACCGTTTCGCGTGAGCATCGCAACAAAAGCTGCGTTTAGCGTTAAAACGCCTTCGCCTTCTATTAGTAGTAGGGCCAACAGCAAACCATTCATTGCAAAGGGCGCACATTTCCTGCTTTTCTTCATGTATTATCATTTCACCGAATTGAAGCCACATTGCTTGAAGTAAATTAGTTGCCGAATAACAAAGCGTTGGCGGATCATGTGCAGTATTGAATTGAAGAAAAATATCCCTCCCTTTAAGCTTGTTAAAATTGGCCGCAACCGCATTTAAGTTGCCCCGGTTATAGAGCTCTAACATTGTGCGGAACTCATATGACTGTAATTCAAACTGCGATAAAAGCTCTGGTGCCGCCTCATGATTGAGAAGCCCAAATTTATTTGCGAAATCAACGTACCCGGAGACGTTTGTTTTTTCAGAAAAAATACAAAGAATAGCACTATGGATATCAAATGGCCGAAAACATTCAGCCCGTCCTGTTTTTGGAACGATATAGTGAACACCCTCATTTTTATTTTTAACAACCGCATAGCCGTCAACACAACGCTGCCAAACAAAATCTATTGTCATTAGTTCATACTTTTATATTAGCGGTTAATTTAACTTTATCTACTATAATTGCCCAACAAGCTACTGTCACGCGCAATACAATATAAATTTAAATTAAACATTCAAACTTATGAGATTTTAGGAGTGTCTGGTGGCCCGAAACACCACCTATTATGTATGGAAAGCGTTTCCAAAAGACTTTTCATCACATCTTCACGAGATCGTTAAAGATGGAATTTTAGGTGAGCAAGGCTTAGCAATTAATAGTAATCTAAAATTGAAAAGCTATCTAAGATGCGGACGACAATAATCGCATGATAAAGTTTTATATTTCAACCTGCATCAGCAGTCGTTTTTTTTCCAACAACTCTATCATAATCATCAATCAAAAAACGGGTGATTTCGCCAACAGTGAATTTATAATTATCTATCTCACCAACCGGTGTAACTTCTGCCGCAGTTCCAGTGAGAAAAACTTCGGTCGCGCTCCCAAGCTCTGCTGGCATGATAGCTCGTTCAATTATTTCAATTCCACGCTTTTTAGCGAGTTCGCAAACTGTCTTACGCGTAATGCCGTCGAGGAAGCAATCAGGTATTGGCGTATGCAGCCTATCATCACCCATCACGATAAATATATTCGCTCCCGTAGATTCTGCAATCTGTCCTCGCCAATCCAACATTAACGCATCATCATAACCATCAGCTTCTGCTGCATGTTTCGAAAGCGTACAGATCATATAGAGCCCTGCCGCTTTAGCATGAACGGGCGCTGTATTTGGAGCCGGACGACGCCACTCTGCCGTTTTCAAGCGGATACCCTTAGTTCGCGCTTCCGGTGAAAAATAAGAAGGCCAAGGCCAAGCAGCTATAGCAAGGTGGATCGTATTCGCCTGTGCTGATACCCCCATCATTTCGCTTCCACGCCATGCCACTGGCCGGATATAGCCATCTACTATACCGTTGACATTGCAAATTTTTACGCACGCCTCATCAATTTCGTCTGCACTGTAGGGAATTTCAAATCCTAGTGCGTTAGCTGACATTATAAGACGCTCTGTATGTTCACGTAACTTGAAAATTTTACCATTGTACGAGCGCTCGCCTTCAAATACACAAGACGCATAATGGAGACCGTGCGTTAGAACATGGACATCAGCTTCTACCCAAGGCAGCATCTTTCCATCAAACCAAATTTCGCCTTCCAGGCTATCAAACGCTTTGTCGTCTCCCGACATTGTAATTATCTTTCGTAAAATTAGCTTTACGCTTAAGGTTATTGCGCTAGTTAGCATTCTTGTGCATATACGTCAACATAACTGACATATATACTGAGGCTGAGGCAGTGACATGAGCAATAGAGATACCAATATCCGCAAGGCCATAGAACTTTTCTTTTTTGCCTATAGAGATTTCACAGGTGAAGCTGATACTATCCTTGATGAATATGGATTTGGCAGAGCTCATCATCGTGCCATTTATTTCATCGGCCGCAGTCCTAGGATAGCCGTACATGAACTCCTAGCCATTCTTAAAATAACAAAACAAAGTTTGGGTAGAGTTTTAGGCCAGTTGATTACAGAAGGTTACGTTCGACAGGAAATAGATGAAAAAGACGGCCGCCGCCGCCTGCTCACACTAACAAAGTTCGGCGCTAGCCTAGAACGTTTATTGACCGAACGACAGAGCCAACGCATCGAAAAAGCATATGCCCTTTCTGGGAAAGGAGCTGATCGCAGCTTTTTAAAAGTACTTGAACACATGATCGACGATCTCGGTTCAATTCACCCTGAAATTAGAGATTGAGATAGTGAGTTTTACAACACCATATCTTCCTCACATTTTAGTTGTAGACGACGATGACCGGTTGCGCGCTCTTTTAATTAAATACCTTGAAGAGAATGGTTTTCTTGCCACAGGAGCTGAGAGCGCGTCTTCGGCACGGATTAAATTAAAAACATTAGAATTTGATTTGATTGTACTCGATCTGATGATGCCAGGCGAGAGTGGGCTTCAGCTCGCAAAAAGCTTAAGAATAAAAAATACTGTCCCTATTCTCATGCTGACTGCTATGAACGAAGTTGAAGACAGAATCCGTGGACTTGAGTTTGGCGCTGATGACTACATTGGTAAACCTTTCGAACCACGAGAGCTTTTGCTTCGTATTAATTCTATTCTGCGCCGGATACCCGAGCCGCCACCAATTTCGGAAAGAGTAATATTAGGAGATGCAATTTTCTTCCCCGCACCTGGAAACCTTATAAAAACCGGACAGCCCATGCGCTTGACTAATGCTGAAATATCGTTGCTAAGAGCTTTGGCGACACAACCCGGTCATATTTTTTCCCGGGAAGGTTTGGCTTCAATAACCGGAACCCAAGGGGGCGGACGGGCGGTAGATGTGCAAATTACGCGACTTAGGCGCAAGATTGAAGCAGATCCGCGCCTGCCTAGATATTTAAAAACTGTACGTGGCAAAGGGTATATGCTTGTACCCGACTAAACGGAAATTCAAAAAAGGATAGCAACATGGCCTTCCCCATCAAAACCTACCTGCCTAAAAGCCTACTTGGCCGGTCTTTGATGATCATTGTCATACCGCTAATATTACTACAATTAGTCTCTGGTATTATTTTTTTCGAATCTCACTGGGATAAAGTCTCTTTGCGGCTCGCACGCGGGGTTGCTGGAGATATCGCTTCGGTTGTTAATTTGTTACGAATAAAGACATCCGCAAAAAACCAGCTTACGATAATCGAGATAGCAAAAGACAACATGCAACTTGATGTCAAAATCAGAGAGGGCTCTATTCTTAAAAAAGACATAGTGGTGGCCAGTGACTTTATGGGGTCAATGCTGGTTCGTGCCATGCACGAATACGTAAGAAAACCGTTCCAAATTGATACGAGGAAAACATCTCGCCATGTCTCTGTCGATATACAATTAGCAAATGCTGTTTTGCATATACTGATCCCACGCAAACGACTCTTTTCCAGCACCGTTTTTGTCTTTGTCGCTTGGATGGTAGGGATCTCACTAATTTTATTTGGTGTCGCAACAATCTTTATGCGTAATCAGGTCAAACCAATCCAGCGGCTTGCTATAGCCGCAGACGATTTTGGAAAAGGACGCGACGTTAGTAATTTCAAACCCGAGGGCGCGACTGAAGTACGTCGGGCAGCTATTGCATTTTTAGCTATGCGGGAACGCATTTTGCGCCAGATCAGTCAGCGCACCGAAATGCTTGCTGGCGTCTCACATGACCTACGAACACCCTTAACCCGTATGAGGCTTCAACTCGAGATGCTCGGAAATTATGATACCACAGAACTCAAAAGCGATATAGCTGAAATGGAACACATGCTCGACGGCTATTTAGCCTTTGCTCGCGGCGAAGGGAGCGAACCCCCCGTACCGACTAACGTAACCTTACTACTACAAGGGGTTGTACAACAAGCTCGTCGAAAAGGCAGAGACATAAAACTAGTTAGCAAAAGGACCTGTGAAGTGCCATTACGCCCAAGCGCTTTTAAACGTTGCCTAACTAATATTCTAGAGAACGCGATGAACTTTGGAAAAAATATCACGGTCCAATCGTGCATACGAGGGGACGGCGTAGAAATAATCATCGATGACGATGGACCCGGCATCCCTGAAGAGAAGCGAGAGGAGGTATTTAAGCCTTTCTACCGAATAGACCACTCCAGAAACCCGGATACAGGAGGAGTCGGATTAGGTTTGAGTATCGCCAGAGACGTTGTGCGAGGTTCAGGTGGAGACATTTTCTTAGAGAGATCAAGTCAAGGTGGACTACGCGTTCGTATTTCCCTTCCCTTCTAAGAAAATTGAGCATTAGTCCTTTACTATGCATAAGCTCATGGTTCTTAAATTGAACATATCAGTACAGTCTTCCGCCATTTGGGACGTCACAATCGGGACGAACGAGGACGACCTTGTTGTTAGCGTCAGGAAATCCCAGAATTAGTACTTCTGACATGAAATTCCCAATCTGCTTAGCAGGAAAATTAACTACTCCAGCAACTTGGCCCCCTATCAAATCTTCTAGCTGGTAATTTTCAGTAATTTGCGCTGAAGATTTGCGTAGTCCAACCTTTGATCCAAAGTCAACCCAAAGCTTTATCGCAGGCGCTCGCGCCTCTGGAAATGGTTCAGCACGAACTATTGTTCCTACTCGAATATCAATTTTAGTAAAATCATTATAACTTATTTCCACAACTATTCCTTCTCAAACCAGTTCACCACTGTGAATTCCTCCGGTGCTTAGCTCATAGCTCGATCTGTTCAAACATTAGGATTAGCATTTTCCGGCGCCTTTGTGGTTGCTAACAACATTATGTCACAGGTATTTGTCTTTCTCTCGAATGTTGGCCAGGGTCATAATATACTCAGCTCGCATCAAGCCGCGATCCAAAGCCACCATCGTAGACGCAAGATCCGGGGTTTCATCATTTAGCCAAACCTTCAGCGCATTGGCGTATATGAGGGCTAATACTCTCGCCGTAATCTCGCCTTTGCAGCCTACAGAATTTATCCCCGCCGCTTCCAATATCAACCGCGAGGAAGTGAGCATCCGATTGAAGCTTAAATACACACTTATAGGGTCACTGCAGGATCCAATAAACACAGCGTAAAGCCCTTTCTTATAATGCGTCAACACATCAAACCTACACATTATAAGTTCAAATAATCTATCGCGCGGCGTATCTTCCCCAATATCAAAAGTAACTCTTGCCAAAACAGCACAATCAATTTTTCGAGAAAAGGCGTCAAGCAACTTGTTCTTAGTCGGAAACTCGGACAACACCCCAGCCAACTTTAGATTTGCCTCAAGCCCAATTTCCTCCATTGTAATATTCTGCCAGCCCTCTCGCGAGGCCAATAAAAATGCTGCATCAATTAAAGCATCGGCGGGCTTAAGTTTAACTTTAGGTGTACGAGCCATTCTACATTATAGTGGAATTTACTGTCACCTGCTAACCGTTTTAATTAAATTTAGGTTTATCCCTCTAATTCTTTCGACCGCGATGTAGCTTCAGCTATCGCAAGATCCATAAGGGGTTGCCATCCGTCATCTGCCATTAAGACCTTTAATGCTTCCGCCGTTGTTCCTCCTGGGCTAGTAACATTTTCACGAAGCCTCGATGCGGGCTCCGTTGACCTATATAAAAGCTCACCAGCACCTGCTACCGTTAAGCGCGCCAGTCGTTCGGAGAGACCTGATGGAAGCCCAGAAGCCATCCCCGCCTTAGCCATTACCTCAGCAAGAAAAAATACATATGCAGGCCCTCCGCCAGATAGCGCCGTCACCGCATCTATCAAGCCTTCGTCTTGTACCCACTCTACCTCTCCAACTGCCTTTAACAATCTATGGCAAAAATTCCTTTGTACTTTGGTTGTCTTTCTGCTCCCACACGCTACCGTTATTCCACGCCGAATAGCAGCAGGGGTATTTGGCATGGCACGAACAATTGCCACACTCGGACCTAAGATCTTTTCAAAATAAGCAACCGTCTTGCCAGCAGCTATAGATATAAAGATTGTACTTTGTGTATCTAGCTTCTTATATGGCGGCACCACTTGGTCCATAACCTGTGGCTTGACTGCAAATACAACGACATCAGGCTGAAAACGCTCAGGCAAGCAATCAACATCTATAACTGCCTTAATACCGCGTGCTGTGAAGCTCGTTGTTATTTTAGAGTCTGGATCTACGACCACTATATCGTCAATTTCAAATTGCTGTTCAAGCCAGCCTTCTACTAAGGCCCCACCCATTTTACCGCACCCAACGAGCAATATCTTCTCCGACAAAATTCACGCCTCGCCAGTAGTTTCGATCATTGCTGCCTCAACAGCCTCTTTAGCCGTTTTGCCACCCCAAATGACATGCTGAAATGCAGGATAAAACCGTTCACATTCTATAATTGCCGTTTCTACTAAGTCCTCCGCCTGTTGAACCGTGAGTCCAGGGTGCCCTTTGAGAAGCACGGTCGCACGAAACATCGGGAGCGCCTCCTGTCCCCACATGCAAAAATGACCTAGCCATAATTTTTCGTTAATTGTTGAGAGCAGGACACTGGCTTGCTCGCGCCGATCACTGGCAATTCGCATATCAAACGCGCAAGTGAAATGCATTGCTTCCATATCGTCATTCCAAGCAAAATAGAGGCTATAATCACACCAATTGCCAGGAATCTGAACCGCAATTTCTTCATGGTTTCGCCGATCAAATGGCCATTCATTCAGCTCGACAAGTTGCTCTACAGTGTCTAAGGGGTGCACGAAAATATTGTCAAATGACGCGTCCAAAGTTGCCATGTCCGCTACTCTCGTTATTAAAACCTAAAGTTAATTAACCGTTACAAAATAACACTAAATATAGTGTCAGATTACTATAGTCATACTACGTGTAGCGTGCACAAAGGCGAAGCTCAACGCAAGCTAGAAATCGCAAACAATTAAATATTTCTGTGGAAAACTACTTGTCACGCCGAAAAGGTGAATATAGTAGATCTATCAATAATTTAGCTAGTCTTCTTGGATCTAGATGTCGTTCGCTTTCGGCGTGTAGACACTGTTTTTTTCGCTTCAACTATTTTCCTCGTAGGAGAAGACTTATCCCGGGACATCGACTTTATCCGTTTTTCCAACGCTCCAACTCGCTTGGATAGCCGTTCCTGCTCTAGGCGTGCTTCCGCAGCCATGAGTTTAACGACTTCAAAATCCTCTTTTGGCACCAAATCTGCGTCAACTAGACAACTTTCGATCTTTTGGCGAATAAGCGCATCAATCTCATCCTTCGCCCCTGCCAAGGTTGATACAGCACCATTTGCAACCCGCGCGAGGTCATCTAAGATTCGATTTGAGGATTGCATAACCTTCTCCAATATTTATGAGCGTCATTTAAGTATGGTAAGGTCGCCCCTTAAGTTCAAGGCTTCCCGCGGAGGATTTTCAATGCTTGTTTCGCTCTACTTGCTGTAAAGCTTGATCATCCTTATAAAACTATCATGTACATTGTTACTGGCGGGGCCGGATTCATCGGATCAAATATTGTTAACGGGCTTGAAGCTGAGGGTCTAGGTAACATCGCTATTATCGACAAGCTCTGTGGAGATTCTAAATGGCGGAACGTAGCAAAACGGGAACTTTTTAATATTGTAAGGCCGGATCAAACAATCGAATTTCTTAATACATATGCTGGATCTATCAGAGCAGTTATCCATATGGGTGCAATATCGTCGACAACTGAAAAAAATGTCGACCTGATAGTCGAAAATAACTTCAGCTTTAGTATAAAACTTTGGGAGTGGTGCACGTCCCAAAAAGTAAGATTTATCTATGCCTCTTCCGCAGCTACATACGGCAATGGTTCTGCCGGATTTGATGACGATAACAAACCCGAGGCTCTTTCCTCACTAAAACCCTTAAATGCCTACGGCTGGTCCAAGCACCTATTCGACCGTCGCATTATTTCTATTGTGAATGGAGGTGGCCCTAGACCTCCACAATGGGTAGGTCTCAAGTTTTTTAACGTCTATGGTCCAAATGAATACCATAAGGACTTACAGCAAAGTCTCGTAGCACAAATTTACCCATATGCGCAAAAGGGCGGTGCCGCAAAACTTTTTCGTTCCCATAACCCAAATTATGAAGACGGTGGTCAATTACGCGACTTCATATGGGTTGACGATTGCGTCAACATAGTTCTTTGGTTTTTAGAAAATGAGAACGCTAGCGGACTTTTCAATTGCGGTACTGGGAAAGCTCGTTCTTTCGCGGATCTTGCAGTTTCTGTATACCAAGCTTTGGGTTTAACACCCACAATTGAATACATAGATACACCTGATAGCATACGTAACACATATCAATATTTTACAGAAGCTAAGATAGACCGACTACGAGCTGCCGGCTATAAAAAACCGATGACTGACTTAGAAAAAGGCGTTGCTAAATACATCCATCATTACCTTGATACCGACGACCCGTATCGTTGATTGGATATTGCATTGCCGTTTCCAAATATCGATCCGATAGCGATTAGCCTTGGCCCCCTTGCCATCCGTTGGTATTCCCTCGCTTACATTGCCGGCCTATTTTTAGGGTGGCGCCTTATGCGGCACTATGCTGAAACGCCGAGTTACAAAATTAAACCTCAAAAAATTGATGATTTTTTAATTTGGGCAACTTTGGGCGTAATCCTTGGCGGACGCGTTGGATACGTCTTTTTCTATAATTTCACTTTCTTTTTAGAAAACCCAGAAAAAATTTTTCTAATATGGGAAGGAGGCATGTCATTTCACGGCGGATTCCTTGGGGTCGTCATAGCAGCCCTTCTCTTTTGTCGAAAACACAAAATTAAATTCCTTAAGCTAAGCGATCTCCTGGCCTGTGTGGCCCCTATTGGTCTTTTCTTCGGGCGTATGGCTAATTTCATCAATGCCGAACTTTTCGGTAGGGTTACTCACGTCCCTTGGGGTATTGTTTTTCCAACCGGTGGTCCCGTCCCGCGCCACCCAAGCCAACTATATGAGGCCGGATTGGAAGGTCTTTTATTGTTTTTAGTTATTAACATGGCAGCCAGAAATTCTGCCCTTAGAAATCGATATGGTTTTTTAACGGGAATTTTTTTGTGTGGCTACGCAACATCTCGTATTTTCGTCGAGCTTTTTCGCGAGCCCGATGCTCATATTGGTTTTTTGTTATTTGAACTAACTTTGGGACAATTGCTGTCCCTGCCGATGTTAGCTATTGGCGTTTATATGATCCTTCGTGCTAGACTTAAAGACTAAAACTTTCATGACTCTTATTGATCATCTTAAACTGCGCATAGCCAACAAAGGCTATCTAAATGTTGCACAATTTATGGAAGCCTGTCTAACACACCCAACCTATGGTTACTACATAACTCGTGACCCAATCGGGTCCGCCGGAGACTTCACTACAGCTCCTGAAATTTCACAGATGTTCGGTGAACTAATCGGATGCTGGGCCGCAGCTGTCTGGAAGGAATTAGGCAGCCCAAAACCCTTATCGTGGATTGAACTTGGCCCCGGTCACGGCACTCTAACTGCTGACGCTATACGTGCTATCGAGCAAGTGTCCGCAATGACCAAAGAAATTAATGTACACCTCGTCGAAACGAGCCCGATTCTACGCCAACGACAAAAAGAAATTTTAACGAAATGGCACCCGACTTGGCACGCAGATATGGAGACAATTCCTGGCGGCCCTTCCATAATAATTGCAAATGAGTTTTTCGATGCTCTTCCAATTCGTCAGTTCATGCGAAAGAAACAAACTTGGAGGGAAAGGATTGTAACGCTGGATAAACACGGTGCCCTTGCATTTACCTGGTCCTCTCCCATTTCTTCTATTCCAAAGCAGCTAGCATCGCCTGCTGAGGTACCAAATGGTGAAATAGTAGAAATCTGTCCCTCCGCAATTAAGCTAGCTAAAACCTTAACGCATCACCTTTGTAGCCACGGTGGTGTTGGGTTAATAATCGACTATGGGTACGATGCCCATATTGTAGGAGATACGTTACAAGCGGTCATAAATCACACATATACATCTATACTTGAAGCGCCTGGAGAAGCCGACCTTTCTGCTCATGTCGACTTTAAAACAATTGCCGGGGCCGTAAAGTCTGCTGGTGGCATAACTTATGGCCCTGTCACACAAGGAAATTTTTTTCGATCCCTAGGAATAGAGGCGCGTGTAAAACAGCTCAGCGAGAACGCTACACCGCAACAGCTAATTAATATTAAACGGGCTTTTGAACGCTTAACTAAAACTGATGCTATGGGGCTCCTATTTAAGGTAATGGGAGTCGGCGTGCCGGGTCAATTGCACCTACCTGGGTTTTCTAATTAAGCGGTTATTTGCAAACAAAGCGTAAGCGCGCATAATTGTATTATGATACGCGCTCCGACTTTAGAAGCCTTAAAAGGTCTTCGACATGGGTTCCTGACTCGCACTGGGGGGGTTAGCGAGGGAGAATTTGCCTCGTTAAATTGTGGCCATGGTTCTGGCGACCTTGAAAAGAATATCCGTGCCAACCTCAAGCGTGCAGCAAAAAACGTAGGGCTTAGTGCAGATGCCATAACGACCGTGCATCAAATCCACTCTAAAAATGTCGTTGAAGTACCGAAACCTTGGCTCCTCCATGAGAGGCCACGTGCTGATGGGATGGTAACTTCCATACCCGGACTAGCGCTTGGTATTTTGTCGGCAGATTGTGTCCCGGTCCTTCTCGCCGACGTAAGCGCCGGTGTAATTGGCGCAGCACACGCAGGCTGGAAAGGTGCCTTAGCCGGAATTGTTGAAGCAACTGTTGCCAAAATGGAGAGATTAGGCGCAAGACAAAAAAATACTGTCGCTGCTATAGGTCCGTGCATTCGCCAGCCTTCCTATGAGGTTGGTTCGGAACTTCGTGACCTCTTTGTTTCACAATCTGATGAAAATCACCGATATTTTATACCTTCGGCAAACACGGGTAATTTTATGTTTGATTTAGCCACCTTTGTCCTTGATAGCCTTAAAGCTGCTGGAGTTTGTCTGGTAGACGACACACAAATCGATACTTACAAAGATGACCACTTGTTCTTTAGCTATCGCCGAGGAACACACATGGGGGAAGAAAATTATGGCCGCAACATCTCCTTAATTACATTGGAAAAAGCTTAAATGGCTCTGCATTTCTCAAGAGAAGAGCTGGCAAAGCGTCGAAAAAATGTATGTAGCACCATGGCTGAAATTGGTCTAAAAGGCATTTTGATCTTTCGTCAGGAGAGCATGTTCTATCTGACGGGATATGATACCTTTGGCTTTTGTTTTTTTCAGTGTCTGTTTCTGAATGTCAACGGCGCGATGACTTTGCTGACTCGAGCGCCAGATCTTCGACAAGCACGGCATACCTCGGTTATAGAGGATATCCGAATATGGACCGATACCCCAGACGCAAAGCCAGCTGAAGAATTAAAATCAATTCTCGCAGATCATAATTGTAAGGGAGCGCAACTAGGCATTGAATGGGATAGTTACGGCCTAACGGCTCTAGAAGGCATGCGTATACAACAAACGATGGATGGGTTTTGTAATCTAATAAATGCGTCAGACTTAATTGATCAGCTGCGTGTTATAAAATCCGATAGTGAGATGGTTTATGTGCGCCGCGCCGCAGTATTAGCAGATGAAAGCTATGATTTAGCGTGTGAACTTGCCCAAAAAGGTGCCTTTGAAGGAGATATTTTAGCCGCCATGCAAGGCGCTATATTTAAAGGCGGCGGCGACTATCCTGGTAACGAGTTCATCATTGGATCGGGTGAGAACGCTCTTTTATGTCGGTATTTCACTGGCCGGCGATCCCTCAATACACATGATCAACTGACCCTCGAATGGGCCGGAGCTTACAGGCATTACCATGCCGCAATGATGCGAACGTTGATTATAGGAAAGGCTCCTGACCGCCAAAAGCACATGTTTAACGTATGCTGCGATGCACTCGCAGCTGTTCAAGCTGCCATTAAACCTGGAAATACCTTTGGACAAGCATTTGATGCCCATGCACAAGTTATTGATGCAGCAGACATGCAAGAACACCGACTAAACGCCTGTGGTTATAGCCTTGGCACAACCTTCTCTCCAATCTGGATGGATCGCCCCATGCTTTATCATGGAAACACAACCGAGTTTCAACCGAACATGGTAATTTTTTGCCACATGATAATATTCGATTCCGATACCACCTTAGCTATGACCCTAGGTGAAACTATACATGTCACTCAGTCTGGTTGTGATAGATTGTCCAGTTCCCCATGGGAATTAGTGGAAAATTAAAAAACATGCCACACATGTTCCTATTTTTGACCTTTTTATTAATTATTAGTCTATCATCGTGCTTACTAAGTTTTGCCTTATGACAAAGGTAATAGCACTGTTATTAATCGCTCTCTGTTTACTTTTGGTGGCCGGCTGTGTTGCTTTACCAAAGCCTTTCCATCGTTCATCTTTTCTTCCCAATGCGCTTACAGAGCCAAAAGGTGATAACGGCATCCGAGTATCTTTCCCACTCGGTACAACAAAATCCATGAGCGAACAGATCGCCAATGCCGTGGTCCAAGCTCTTTTAGAGCAAAACATACCAGCCACATTAGGCAAAACCGGAAAACTGCGTTATCTTCTATCAGGTCGCATTGAATCTAGTGCTGGGATTACGGATTCATTTCCCTCACGAATAAACTGGCAACTGTCGGAAAATAATGATGCTTGGCACTATGATTTCTATCAAAACTTCAACGAACCCTTTTTGGTAAGTGAAACTGGACCACAAACAGAAATAGATAACCTGGGCAAAGCTACCGCAAACATAATAGTAAATACACTTGCTCCAGAGGATAAAACCTTAACTCCTATAATTTCGAAACCGGATGGACTTTGGTTATTGCCAATAACAGGAAGATCAAAAACTAGGGTCAGGGCCCTTAACCGTGCAATAAAGTACGCCCTGACAAATGCCAAAATGAAATTAAGCAAGACTTCCGCCACCGCCCAATATTTTCTGAAAGGAAAGATCATACTCAATTCAACGAAGTATAAATCTCACTTGGTTAAAATTATTTGGAAAGTAATCCGCCGCGATGGGAGCCAAATAGGCGAACTCGTTCAGCAAAATGCTATTCCTGCCAAAAATCTCGATCAGTCTTGGAATGAAGTATCACTGGTTATAGCATCTGCCGCCACTCCCAGTATCAAAGATATAATAAACCGTGCCAGTAAAGCTTTAAACATAAAAACTTCTGACCCAAGTAATTTACAAGAAACCAACTTTCAAAATAGAGTGAAGCCTCCACTACTAACGCCGTCAAAATTTCCAATCAAATAAGACTTCCGGATATTCCCCTTCGGGCGAACGTTCAGTAATTTTATTAGCTGTTGTATATTATACGTAATATCATTATAGAATTTTCTAGAAGCCCTTGATGTGTTGAAAACTCCAGCTATAAATGCTCCGCTGCGCTTGTTCCATAATGATTAAGTAAATGAGACTTTTTACCATATTTAGTTTCACTATTTATTTGCTGCTTAGACAAACATTTTCGATCTAGTTGAGCGTTTACAGATTGGAAGGGGATTGATAGATTTCCAGAATTAGTTCACATGAAAATCCTACCTCGCAGGTTTTCTCGTGAGGGCGCTTTCGGAAAAGTATGGGCTATAAGTTTATGAAAAAAAATCCTAGGTAAAATTTGGACAAAGCTGATAGCCATGAAAATTATATCCTGCAACTCCAATCGCCCACTCGCAGAAGCTATATCCGCGTACGTCAATTTGCCCTTAACAAAAGCTAGTGTCAGGCGCTTTTCTGATATGGAAGTATTTGTAGAAATCGAAGAAAATGTCCGCGGTGAAGATGTCTTTGTAATTCAATCAACTTCATATCCTGCCAACGACAATTTGATGGAATTACTTGTTACGCTGGATGCTTTAAGGCGCGGATCCGCCCGACGTGCAACAGCCGTACTTCCTTACTTTGGCTATGCACGTCAAGATCGAAAATCTGGTCCGCGCACACCAATTTCTGCTAAATTAGTCGCGAACTTGATAACTGAGGCTGGGGCTGACCGCGTTTTAACATTAGATCTCCACGCAGGGCAGATCCAAGGTTTTTTCGATATCCCAACCGACAATTTATATGCCGCGCCTGTGATGCGAAAAGATATAGAAAGCCGCCATGACGGCGAACCCCTAGTCATTGTTTCTCCAGATGTGGGGGGTGTTGTCAGAGCGCGTAATCTAGCGACACGCCTAAATGCCGACCTTGCCATCATCGACAAACGCCGCGAACGAGCCGGAATTTCCGAAGTCATGAATATTATTGGAGATGTCAAAGGTCGTACCTGCCTTCTGGTTGATGACATCGTTGATTCGGCTGGTACCCTTTGTAATGCAGCACAAGCGCTAATGAATTCGGGAGCATCTGCCGTTTCCGCTTATGTAACCCACGGCGTGTTATCTGGAGGTGCTGTAGCCCGCGTTACTTCATCACCCATGCAGCGACTAATAATAACCGATAGTATCATGGCAACTGAAGCCGTCAGGGTATCACACAATATAGAACAATTGACGATTGCACCGCTAATAGCCGAAGCTATCCAACGAATAAGTGAAGAATCGTCGGTATCTAGTCTGTTCGACTAATCGTAACGTACCTACTTTTGCAACGTTGGTTTGATTGACCTATTCGGTCTTCGGAGCTATGTATGCCCTCTATTTCGTGGAAATGGCTCCTCGATCCTGAGGGAACGCCCCCTAGAACCGGGTTAAGTATCGCATCGGTCTATTCTAAAGGAGTTCAGAAATGACCCAAGTATTAAATTTTGCTGCAGAAACACGAGGCCAAGCAGGCAAGGGGGCTGCTCGTGCAACGCGCCGAAAAGGGCGCGTCCCAGGTATTATTTATGGTGATAAAAAAGACCCCGTTATGATAACTGTCGATCCCATTGAACTTTCAAAGCAAGTCTCAACACCTGGGTTTTTTGGTCGTGTTTATCACATCGAAGTCGACGGCACCGAGCACCGGGTTCTTCCTCGTGATTTGCAAGTTGATCCCGTCACAGATCAGCCAATTCACGTTGATTTTATGCGCTTTAGTGCCAACACCCGAGTTAATGTCGAGGTTATAGTAATCTTCCGAAATGAAGATAGCTGCCCAGGTCTGCGGCATGGGGGTGTATTAAATGTCGTCCGCCATACCGTCGAATTACGCTGTAGACCAGATAACATACCGGAAAGTCTAGAAGCTGATCTGGCAGAGCTAGAAATTGGTGATGGAATCCATATAAGCAATATTACGTTACCCGAAGATGTCGAGCCAACAATTACCGAACGTGATTTCACCATTGCCACCATAGCAGCCCCGACAATCGTTGAAGAAGAAGTCGAAGAGGTTGAAGAAGCACTAGAAGGCGAAGAAGCATTAGAAGGCGAGGAGGGCAAAGAGGCAGCAGAGGGTAGTTCTCAATCAGTGGATGGCGAAGCAGAGACTGAAGGGCAATAAGGATAATCCCTTTAGAGACTGGGAATTTATATTATGCTGCTCGTTGTTGGCCTCGGCAATCCCGGCGTAGATTATACCAAAAACCGCCATAATATTGGCTTTTTAGCTCTGGAAAAAATTCATCACGCCTACGATTTCTCGCCATTCCGATCAAAGTTTAAAGGAGATACTGCTGTTGCTATAATCGATAGTAAAAAGGTTATGCTTCTGAAGCCGAACACCTATATGAATCTTTCTGGCCATGCCGTGAAGGCAGCCAAAACTTTTTACAAAATTCCATCAAAAAACGTACTCGTATTCCATGATGAGCTTGATCTGGAGTTCAACAAAGTTCGTGTCAAACGCGGTGGAGGTCACGCTGGACATAATGGGCTAAAATCAATTCATAACTATATCGGTGCTAATTATGGACGTGTCCGCCTTGGTATCGGCCACCCTGGCGACAAAACCCGCGTGACCAGTTACGTACTCCAAAATTTTAAAAAGGACGAGATGATTTCGGTTGTAAAACTCTTAGATGCTATTGCGAAAGAATTTCCAAGGCTAGTGCGTGGGGATGACGGGGGATTTATGAGCAAGGTAGCAAACACAATGTCTTTAAACACGCCGCAACCAGAACTAAAACCAAAATCACCACATACAATTAAGGAAAGTTAATGGGCTTCAACTGCGGAATTGTCGGCCTACCAAACGTGGGGAAATCAACCTTATTTAACGCCTTAACTAGAACAGCTACTGCAGAGGCCGCTAACTTTCCATTTTGTACTATTGCGCCAAATTCTGGTCGTGTTGCAGTGCCTGATGAACGTCTATGTAAGATATCAAAAATTAGTGATTCTGCTGCAACTGTTCCGACGTATTTAGAGTTCATTGATATAGCTGGATTAGTAAAAGGCGCTTCTAAAGGCGAAGGGCTGGGAAACAGATTCTTGGCTAATATTCGCGAAGTAGATGCGATAGTTCACGTTCTACGATGCTTTGAAAATAACAATATAACTCATGTTGAAACCTCTATAGATCCGGTCCGAGATGCAGAATTAGTTGAAACAGAATTAATGCTCGCAGACATGCAAAGCCTGGAAAAACGTGTAGAGCCTTTAACAAAGAGGGTGCGAGGGAATGACAAAGAAGCTGCCGCAACCCTTCGGTTGGTAGAACGTTGTCTCGCAATTCTGAGTAGTGGGAAACCCGCACGATCTCTCGAAATTTCTGATGAACAAGACAAAGCCTTTCGGGCGCTACAACTATTGACAGCAAAACCCGTTCTTTACGCCTGCAACGTCAATGAAGAAGTTGCGGCTACCGGCAATAATTTGTCAAACGGTGTTGAAGAGATGGCCGCTGAACAAGGTGCAGAAGCAGTAATAATATCAGCAGAAATTGAAGCGGAAATAGCGCAACTTTCCGAGGAGGAGGAGCGTGTTGAATTTCTTGCAACGCTAAATTTAAGCGAAACTGGTCTTACGCAAATAATTCGCGCCGGCTATAATGCTCTGCATTTAACCACTTTTTTTACCTCCGGTCCGAAAGAAACTCGGGCCTGGACTCTACTCGAGGGTGCCAAGGCCCCAATAGCAGCAGGGACCGTACACACGGACTTTGAAAAAGGATTCATTAAAGCGGAAACCATTTCCTACAATGACTTTATTAACTTTGAAGGTGAGAATGCTGCAAGGGATGCTGGTAAAATGCGGCAAGAGGGGAAGGATTATGTAGTTGTTGATGGAGACATTTTACTATTTAGATTTAATGTCTGAAATGAACGCTTTCTTCAGGGTAGAAGTATGAAAATTTTCTCCTTCTCGCTCGATAGCCTTGCTTTCTAATCCATACCCAGTAGCTTACCTAGTTGGAAAACACATATTAAGAGGCAATGATTATGGGCCAAGATATCATCTTAACCGCCCCAGATGGTCACTCATTCGGAGCATATCGCTGTGAACCAGAGGGCTCTCCCCTTGGCAGTGTGGTAGTTGTTCAGGAAATTTTTGGCGTCAACAATCACATTCGTGACGTTGCAGAACGTTTTGCTTCTATTGGATGGCTTACTGTAGCGCCCAGTTTATATGACCGGTGGCAGCCTGCATTTACCGGTGGATACACTCCAGACGACGTGGCCTCGGGCAGGGACCTGAAGGAAAAAGCAAACGCCGAAGCTGAAAAAGTAATACTCGATTTAGGGACAGCCCGCTCAGCGGTCGCTGAGGCAGGCAAAGTTGGTATCGTGGGTTATTGCTGGGGCGGTTATGCTACATGGCTGGCCGCATCCCGATTAAACTTTCAGGCTGCCGTAGCATATTACGGTGGTGGAATTATAAATAGTAATGACGAGCAGCCTAAGTGCCCGATGATTCTGCACTTCGGCGCCCTTGATACTTCCATTCCTATGACGGAAGTTAATGCTATCCGCAACGCCCACCCAGATGTCTCTGTACATGTTTTTGACGCGGACCATGGTTTCAATTGCGATCAACGATCACAATACGACCCTCGCGCAGCAAGCGTCGCGGCAATGCTAACAGAACGCCTTTTTTCAGAGAACCTCAGGAACTAGAGGGATGGCTATAAAATCTATAAAACCCCCAATTATTGGTGTTATTGGTGGCAGTGGGATTTACGAGGTCGACGGCTTAAAAAATGCCGAGTGGCGACGTGTTGAAAGCCCATTTGGCGAAATGTCTGACGAGGTTTTATTTGGAAATCTTGAAGGACAGCCCATAGTTTTCTTACCACGCCATGGCCGTGGACACCGTATCCCACCCTCCGAAATAAATTTCCGGGCTAATATTGACGGGCTCAAACGTTGTGGCGTGACTGAGATTATTTCTGTTTCTGCATGTGGCTCACTAAAAGAAGATCTTTCACCTGGTACTTTCGTTGTTTGCGACCAATTCATTGACCGTACTTTCGCTCGAGAAAAATCGTTCTTTGGTACGGGCCTTGTGGCCCATGTGGGGCTAGGGCACCCTACTTGCTCCAGACTATCCGCTGTTATTGATAAAACTCTGGAAGAGCTTGGCATCTCCTACAAAATGGGGGGGACGTACCTCGCTATGGAAGGCCCGCAGTTCTCAACCTTAGCAGAGTCAAAATTATACCGGTCTTGGGACTGCGATGTAATTGGTATGACTAATATGCCAGAAGCTAAACTCGCACGAGAAGCCGAAATCTGCTATGTCACCATTGCAATGGTCACTGATTATGACTGCTGGCATCCAGATCACGACCACGTGACAGTGGATTCAATTATTTCTGTTCTACTAGGAAATGCTGACAGGGGTCGTGCGCTTATAAAGCGTGTCGCACCCAGGCTCGCAGATCGAAGTACACATTGCCCAGCAGGCTGTCATCTCGCTCTTGAAAATGCAATTATTACTGCGCCTGATGCCCGCGACTCCAAAATGGTTGCCAAGCTTGAAGCTATTGCTGGTCGTGTCCTCAATAGCTAGTCTCTCACAGAAAGAAGCTTAAAGAAAACGGCTATGCCTTCAATTTATTTTAAAGTCATTTAGCAATGAATGTTAACGGAACCGCTTACCGTACCATCTGGCTCGGAACTGATGGGGAAACGGTGAAAATTATAGATCAAACCCATCTACCGCACAAATTTCTTGTGGTGTCTTTAAGAGACTTAACAGACGCATGCTCCGCCATCCGTGATATGTGGGTTCGGGGTGCCCCACTGATTGGTGCAACGGCAGCTTACGGCGTAGCGCTTGCGATGAGAGAGAACCCCTCAGACCAAGGATTTCAATATGCCTACTCTAAACTTTTAGAGACTCGACCCACAGCTATTAACCTTCGATGGGCACTTGACGAAATGGAATCATGTTTACGGGGGCTTGAACCAAATAAGCGAAGTGAGGTAGCTTACGCAAGAGCGGCCGAAATCGCTAATGAAGATGTGAAGATCTGCTCCGCCCTCGGTGACCATGGGAAAAAAGTTATAGAAAACGCTTGGAAAGAGAAAGGCAAGCGCGAGCCTGTTAATATTCTAACTCATTGTAATGCTGGCTGGCTAGCAACAGTGGATTGGGGTACGGCATTGGCCCCCATTTACAAAGCACATGGCGCGGGAATCCCAGTCCATATTTGGGTTGATGAGACCCGGCCCCGAAACCAAGGCGCGAGCCTAACCGCGTGGGAACTCGGACAGCATGGCGTGTCGCATACGGTTATTGTTGACAATGCGGGGGGGCACTTGATGCAGCACGGAAAAGTTGATCTTTGCATAACAGGTACGGACCGAACAACCGCATCGGGTGATGTCTGTAATAAAATTGGGACTTACTTAAAAGCGCTTGCTGCTAAAGATAATGATATTCCTTTTTATGTTGCACTTCCTGGTCCCACAATTGATTGGTCCATTTCCGATGGCGTGAAGGAAATTCCCATTGAGCTTCGTGATAGTAAAGAAATTACAGATATAACTGGACTTTCCTCTGAAGGTAACATCATTGCCGTCCAACTTACACCCGATGGCACAAATGCTGCCAATTACGCTTTCGATGTAACTCCCGCGAACCTCGTAACAGGCTTAATAACAGAACGCGGAATTGCCAAAGCTTCCGCTGGTGGCCTTGCAGAACTCTATCCCGAACACGCAAAATCGTGAAACGTTTTTGCGAAGTTATTCGAAAGCATACACGAACCATTGGAGGACACTTAGATGCTCATAATATCTAAAAGGCAACCCTCATGAAAAACCTATGGTCTGATAAAGACGCCAAACGATTTATTCGCCGTTATAAAAGGCAAGGCATTAATACCGACCTAGCGCTCCGAGTTTATACGTCTAGGCTTTTGGGTATCAATCCCAAACTCGTTATTCATGGTGGTGGCAACACTTCCGTCAAGACAACACTCAAAACTATAATGGGGGATTTTACTGATGTGATCTGTGTTAAGGGCTCTGGTTGGGACCTAGGAAACATAGAGCCCGAAGGTCTACCGGCTATGCATCTTATACCGTTGACGCAAATGAAAACGCTTGATGCCCTCTCCGATCAAGACATGGTTAACGCTCAACGTACGAACTTACTTGATTCGCGCTCACCCAATCCATCTGTAGAAACGCTTCTGCATGCATTTTTGCCACACAAATTTATCGATCATACACACGCGAACCCAATTTTAGCCCTCTCCAACCAACCAAGTGGGGAAAGACTTTGCTTCAAAATTTATGGCAATAACATTGGTTATGTACCCTATATCATGCCGGGATTTGCGCTGGCTAAAAAAGCTTTTGAAGTTTACCAGGAAAACCCAAACATCGCAGGGTTAATACTACACAAACATGGGGTCTTTACCTTTGCGGACACAGCAAAGAAGTCTTACGACCAAATGATTAATCTTTGTAACCTGGCGGAGAAGCATATTAGGAACGAACGGAGAAGCTCCTTTGTGAGTATAAGACTCCCTAAAAAAACTGCAAAAGCGTATGAAATTGCACCTATCCTTCGAGGACTTGTCGTTGATGAGCGCAAGCCAATGGTGCTTGATTTTCGCACATCAAAACAAGTCCGTAAGTTCGTCGATGGCACAGATATACTGCGTTACAGTCAGCTTGGCACTGTGACACCTGACCACGTTATCCGGACGAAACCCATGCCGTTGGTCGTGCCGGCCCCAGACGCAGACAACCTAAATCACTTTCGCAAAGGCGCCGAAATCGCTCTTAAACGGTACATCCGTAACTACCATGCCTATTTTAGGCGTAACAATAAAATTGCACCAATTAAAAAAACCGAGCTCGACCCATTTCCTCGTATCATCTTAGTCCCTGGGCTAGGACTTTTTGGTTTAGGTAATTCCGCTAAGACAGCGGCAATATCAGCCGATCTAGCCGAGACTAATATCGAAGTAATTACAGATACCGAAGCCATGAGCCGCTTTCAGCCAATTTCTGAATATGATTTTTTTGACATCGAGTATTGGTCACTAGAGCAAGCAAAACTCGGGGCATCCAGAGAAAAGCCCCTGCAACGTAAAATCGTTGTCGTTACTGGTGGCGGTTCTGGGATTGGTGCAGCAACAGCCCGTGAATTTGCTGCTGAAGGTGCACAAGTTGCGATAATAGATAACAACTCCAAAGCTGCCGAAATTGTCGCTAGTTCTATTGGTGGATTAGGTATACCCTGTGACGTCACCAGCCCACAATCAGTTAAAAAAGCGTTCGCGGCTATCTCGCTCGCTTACGGTGGTGTTGACATCGTCATCTCTAATGCCGGCGCTGCATGGCAGGGCCGTATAGGAGATGTGGATGAAAGAACCCTGCGGCAGAGTTTCGAGGTTAATTTTTGGGGCCACCAAAATATTGCCCAGGCTGCTGTCGCCGTAATGCAAGCACAGGGATTCGGGGGCTGCCTATTATTCAATACCTCAAAACAAGCCATCAATCCCGGCCATAATTTTGGTCCATACGGATTACCAAAAGCCGCAACATTATCCTTAATGAAACAATACGCGCTCGAGTATGGAGCGGAGGGCATACGTTCAAATGCAGTAAATGCTGACCGTATTCGCTCCGGCCTCCTGACTAAAGGCATCATAAAGGTGCGCTCCAAGGCTCGGGGCCTCAATGAATCAGACTATATGGCTGGCAATTTACTCAAGCGAGAGGTTACAACTGAGGACGTTGCCAAAGCGTTTGTTAGTTTAGCAAAGTCAGAATCAACTACAGCTGCAATTATGACTGTTGATGGAGGAAATATTGAGGCGTCTTTACGTTAATTCAAACGCTATTCACTAAAAATTTACGACGAAAGAATGTCAGGCGCACCAAAGAAAGAGGTAGAAGCCTAAACAATTTTTGAAACTTCATCTCTTTTTGAAAAATCGCTCACCATACTTAAAGCCTTTCCTTCTTAATTTGTATTAATCGTTGCAACGGCTTTGAAAAATTTGTGGCACACCTCGCGATTAATACCATATTTGCGCCCGCAAGGCCAAAAGGCTTTGCCATATGAAAATCAATACCAAAAGAACGTTTGGTAACAAGAATCGCCCTACCTTCTAAGGAAATCCATTTTCCTGTAAATGTAGGTATTAGGTTTACGGACTTAGAATGAAAGTTTCGCCTGGAAAGTACTTACTCAACCGTATATCGCCAGTCCGGGCATGCCCCTCCATGCCCTCAAGGCGCGATACTCGCGCTGTAACGGCTGCAACTTCTCGGTTCGCAGCTCGTGTTGACCTCTGAGTTGTAACCACTTTAATAAATTTATGCACTGACAAGCCTCCCGTATAGTAGCTGGCTCTTTTTGTCGGAAGTATATGATTCGTTCCAGAACATTTATCTCCAAATGCTACCGTAGCCTCTTCCCCCACAAAAAGTGAACCATAGTTTTTTAATCGTTCAGCGTACCAATTCAAATTTTCTACCTGTAGCTCTAAATGTTCCGGCCCATAATCATCACTAACTTGGGCAGCTTCTTCATCCGTGTCGCAGAGTACAACTTCCCCGTAATCCCGCCAAGCTGCATTTGCAGCATCACGCTGAACCTGAGGCATTGTATCAATCAACCCTTGCATAAGAGCCATTGTATCATCTGCAAGCTTTTGCGATGTAGTAACTAACCACGCTGGTGAGTCCGGACCATGCTCTGCTTGTCCTACTAGATCGTAAGCAACGACCTCAGGATCAGCCGAACAATCGGCAATAATTAGAATCTCAGTTGGCCCCGCAAATAAATCTATCCCAACTTGGCCAAATAACATTCTTTTCGCCTCAGTAACAAATCGGTTACCTGGGCCAACAAGAATATTAGCTTTGTGTCCAGTAAATAACCCATATGCCATCGCTGCCACACCTTGAACGCCACCCAGTGCCAGGATGTGATCAGCACCGCACATGTCCATTGTGTAAAGAATTGCAGGGTGGACCCCGCCATACTCTTTATTGGGCGCCGAGCATGCAATAATGTTCTCTACACCAGCGACCTTCGCTGTCGATATGCTCATTATGGCCGACGCCACATGAGCATATCGCCCACCTGGCACATAACAACCGGCAGTTTCTATTGGTATGAGTTTTTGGCCCGCCCATAGACCTGGCGAGAGTTCTGTTTCAAATTCTTTTATACTTTCTCGTTGTTTCTCGGCAAACTCTCGAACACGGTCATATGCAAATTTTAAATCTTCTTTAAGCTGGTCCGGAACTAGCCTGGCTGCAGCTTCGATTTCATGCCGTTCGACAATAATTTGTCCGGAGAAATTATCTAAACTTTTACCAAATGCTTTTGCCTCTTCCTCTCCACCGGCTCTAATTTCTGACAACATTTCAGCAACAATCCGTCGCGTTTCAGCTTCGACGAACGCCGGCGCTTTTATAGCTTTCTTCAAGTACTCTATAGTCATACGTTAATCCCTTTTAATCAGAAGGATGTGGCTTTGACTTGCATATCCAACTCAAACTTTTAACAAAAAATAAGTTCAATATATATACCGAAACGGCTTTTCGGCTATTCCCAGAATAAGAGCTATATGGACAAATCAACCTGTTCAAGCGAGATTCTAAAGTTAGATATCTTACTCGAACCCTGATGATGCTTTCGTCGCAAAAGGGCAAGTTGGCAAAATAACCCAATTTTCTAGTACTCGATTTAAAAGACATCATAAATATCGCCTCAGGTGAAGACACATGTAAGAGGCAGGACTTAGCTAGCAGCTTGACAAATAAGGATAAAATCATGCGAATCAAATGTGTAACACCTATACCCCTTCGACATATAATCCCTTAAAACCGCTCAGGGATGGTATCAAAGTTTTAGAATATGGCCATGATACTGGTTAGAACATAATTGATATTTCTCTAGGTTGACATGTACGTACGCACAACTTGAATACAAAAAGTTGGTAACCATGACAACAATTGCAAACTTTGGTATGATAGTTATCGATATTTAAAAACCTTCAAAGGACACCCTCTTCATGTCTACTCAAAGAAAACGCTCTGGAGATAACATGAAAATCCCACCCAAAGAATTAGTGGCGATTTATTCAACGATGCAACGGATAAGACAATTTGATCAAAAAACGAAGGAGCTTTTTGAGGCAGGTGTAGTCAAAGGTACAGCCCACAGTTACGTTGGACAAGAAGCTATCGCGGCTGCCGTTGGTGCAAATCTTCGTGACGATGATTTCGTTGCTAGTAACCATCGTGGGCACGGTCATTGTATTGCAAAAGGAGCGGATTTAAACCGAATGATGGCCGAATTAATGGGCCGAGAAAACGGTTATTGCCGAGGACTAGGAGGTTCCATGCATATAGCTGACATGGGCCTAAATATCTTAGGTGCTAACGGCATTGTTGGCGCTTCTATGCCATTATCGACTGGCGCAGGATTAGCATCAAAACTAAAGGGGACTGACCAAGTCGCGGTCTGTTTTTTTGGAGACGGAGGCTCTAACCAAGGAATTTTTCATGAATCCATGAATTTAGCATCTGTTTGGAAATTACCCGTTATCTTTATTTGCGAGAACAATCAGTATGCGCTTAGCACATCGTACCGACAGACTACTTCAATTAACCAAGTCGCTAAACGTGCTGCAAGCTATACTATCCCGGGCATAACCATTGACGGAAATGATGTAGTGGAAGTCTATCTTACTGTTCGCGAAGCTGTCGAACGCGCTAGAGCGGGCGAGGGGCCAACATTGATAGAAGCAATGACCTACCGCTGGGGCCAACATTCCATGCGGGCCAATATTCGGGACCCTCGACCAAAGAAAGAGTACGAAAATTGGACTAAAACGCGCGATCCAATAAAGAGGACCGAGAAACAAATCCGAAGTCAAAAAGCCACAACATCAAAACATTTGAAGGAAATTGACTCATCGGTTGAAGATGAGTTGGCCACAGCCATAGACTTTGGAAAGCAGGGACAAAAACCATCAGTCGATATGATGATGTCGGCCGTCTATTCCCCGCATGCCAATTATACAGAACCTGGCCCTATCGGAGACCGGGAACTTTCAATGCCAGAAGCCCTAAATGAAGCAATAAGCCAGGAAATGGCGCGCGATGAAACCGTCTTTCTCATGGGAGAAGATGTCGGCGCTACTGGAGGTATTTTTCAGGTTTCAAAGGGCCTGGTGGATAAGTTTGGTGAAGAACGGGTGAGAGACACACCAATTTCTGAAGCAACCTTCGTCGGCTGTGGCGTAGGGGCTGCCATTGCCGGTCTGCGACCGATCGTTGAAATTCAAATTTTTGATTTTGTTACCTTAACAATGGATATGCTTGTCAACCAAGCCTCAAAGTTTCG
>PBLS01000045.1 GCA_002721825.1 Magnetovibrio sp. | reverse complement strand
TTTATTGAAGCCTTGACGGATGGGGGGTATTTGGCCGCGCTAATTCCTGAGGAGTATGGTGGTGCGGGGTTACCCGTTCGAGGTGGAGCAGTGATTTTAGAAACAATTAACCGTATGGGTTGTGCTGCCGCTGCAGGACATGCGCAAATGTATACCATGGGGACAATTTTGCGTCACGGCAGTGAAGAACAGAAGGCTCACTTTTTACCAAAAATAGCATCTGGCGAATTACGATTGCAGGCGTTTGGCGTAACGGAGCCAACGACTGGTTCAGATACCACTCAAATTAAGACGCGCGCTGAAAGGAAAGGTAACGGCTATATCGTAAATGGTCAGAAAGTTTGGACCAGCCGTGCCGCACACTCTGATTTGATGTTGCTTTTAGCTCGGACCACACCAGCAGATCAGGTTGAAAAGCGTACCGACGGTATTTCTACCTTTCTTATCGACCTCAGGGAAGCGCAAAAAAATGGCTGCGCTATAAATCCGATCGATGCGATGATTAATCACAACACCACGGAAGTATTTTTTGATAATGTGCCGATTCCTGGTGACTCATTAATCGGCGAAGAAGGCAAGGGCTTCCGTTATATATTGGATGGTATGAATGCGGAGCGGTGTCTAACGGCAAGTGAGTCAATTGGATCCGGTAAGTACTTTATCGAAAAGTCTGTGAACTACAGTTCTGAGCGGATAGTGTTTAATCGCCCAATTGGGCAGAACCAAGGCATCCAGTTTCCCATTGCTAAGGCTTATGCCCAATTGGAAGCCGCCGAGTTGATGGTTAGGAAGGCCACGACTATGTTTGACGCTGGCTTGACATGTGGAGGCGAGGCTAATATGGCCCGTCTGCTCGCGGCAGAAGCGGCATGGGAGTGTGGAGAGGTGTGCATGACTACCTATGGCGGCTTCGCATTTGCCCGGGAATACGATATTGAGCGTAAATGGCGTGAAGCGAGACTGTCGCGGACCGCACCGATATCATCGAACTTGATTCTCAGCTATATTGGTCAGCATATTTTAGGTATGCCGCGCTCTTATTAGGTGCACTTTTAAAGGGGATTGGATTATGTATGTTACCGAACGTCTGGCAAATTGGGGTGCTAACGTTTCGTCAGATCACAGTTTTGCTGCAAGAGAGGCAACAAAGCATGCAGTTCTCGACGTAGTAGGTTGTATGATTGCAGGTGCTGGTGATGAAGGTGTTGCCAAACTACGCAATGCCGTCTCTGATTGGGGTATTTTTCGGACGCTTATAGCATTGGCTGGGATGTTTATGGTGGCGCCAGGCTTTGAAAGTGACCTTTGGGCTTTAGCATTTGCCACACCTGTTTTAGTGCAGCAAATTGTTACTTGGCGAGGTGAGCATACTTTTAAAAAGGCTGGAACTAATTAGAACTATAATCAAAGCAGAATATGAGCGTAAATATTTACGAACACTATGAGTGAGCATGTAACCATTATTGGTGCTGGTATTGTTGGTATTTGCACTGCGATTTCGTTACTTGAAAAGGGTTTTGAAGTCGTATTAATCGATCGAGATGGTCCGGCTGAAGGTGCGAGCCATGGCAATGCCGGGGTGGTTTCACCGTGGACGTGCGTGCCGCAGTCTACGCCAGGAATTTGGCGCGGTATTCCTAAATGGGTTTTAAATCCCGATGGGCCTGTGGCGCTTAGGTGGGGGTATATACCTAAGTTTATACCCTGGGCGCTGAAATTCTTGGCGGCAGGGAAAGAGGATAGATTGCCAGAAATTGCTGATGCCATGCTGGCTCTTAATCGGCCGAACGTTGACTTATATCGGCAATTACTCAATGGCACAGGTCAAGAACATCTGATAGTGGATTCTATGTACGTACATGTTTTCCGAAATCCTGCAGCAGTAGACTTGAAAAAATTAGTGTGGAGACTGCGTGAGGAGCGCGGCGTTCCTCTTCAGCTTGCGGGACCGGACGAACTGGCTGATATTGAACCCGCATTATCTGATAATTTTAAAGCCGCTGTTTTGCTGAATGGGCAGGCCCGAGCAAGAGATCCAGGAGGAGTAGGGAAAGCCTTGGCCCATAAAGCTGAACAAATGGGAGCTAATTTTAATAGGTGTAGTGTAAATCACATACAGCCCGGCACAGATGGTGGTTGGATAATACATACAGATAACGGTGAAATTAATGCTGAGAAGCTAGTCATTGCTGCTGGAGCTTGGTCGGCACGCCTTCTCGCTCCGCTGGGTTTTAAGTTGCCCCTGGAAGCGGAGCGCGGTTACCACCTTGTATTTAAGAACCCTGGTGTAGTCGTCAATAATTCAATAATGGATTCGGATGCTAAATTCGTAGCTAGTTCTATGAATGCGGGTGTGCGCTGCGCAGGGACAGCTGAGTTCGCTGGGCTGGATGCGCCACCCGATTACCGCAGGGCAA
The DNA here is from genome assembly GCA_002721825.1 of Magnetovibrio sp. Classification (GTDB taxonomy): domain Bacteria; phylum Pseudomonadota; class Alphaproteobacteria; order Rhodospirillales; family Casp-alpha2; genus TMED8. Next base: position 21,170 of record PBLS01000045.1, on the reverse strand, counting down.
GAACATTTATCCGCCTTGCTAAGAATTTATTTCCTAAAATTAATACGGATGAACCGATCGAGTGGATGGGCAGCAGACCTTCTTTTCCGGACAGTCTGCCATGCTTGGGAAAGGTTTCCGGAGAGGAAAACTTGTTTTGCGCTTTTGGCCATAGCCATTACGGGTTTGGAATGGCTCCTAATACTGGCCGTGTTGTTGCCGAGGTAGTTTCTGGTTCATCGCCTAATATCAAAATGGCCCCTTATAAAATTGATCGTTTTACCTGACTATTTTATCAGATTTTTTGCCATTCTTGCGGTTTTGGACTTGCAAAGGTGAGCCGTACCATGGGCACTATAGATTTTTAAGTAGATTTTAATCGAAAGCTCAACATTTACGGAAATTAGAATGAGAGCAGTTTATTTCCATAACTGTCTAGTGTCTATAGAGAGGGCATCGCGTACCATCGCAGCGCCGTAATTTTTTTCAGCAAAGGTTGGTGATATTTTTTCGCTGATGAGGTCCAGTCTTAGTTTTTCCAATGGACGGTTTTTCGGTGAACCAAATCCACCCCCTCCGGCAGTTTCCATCCGCACAGATTCCCCCAGCTTCAATTCTAGAACAGAAACTTTGGAATCAAGAGCGGTTTCTTTGTCGGTACCATAGTTCCGGATTAGGCGAGCTATGTCGCCACTGCTCCCCCCAAAAATGCCTGGGGCGGTGGTAACATGGTTGTCTGAGCGAGCTGAAAAAGTTATATTTTCGCCAAGCGCCCGAATTTGACGGGCGATCCCGCATCCACCACGATGTTTGCCCGCTCCTCCCGAATCTTCCACCAAACTATATTCGTCTACTAGAAGATTGTATTCGCTTTCTAGAGATTCCACAGGTAAGTTGGTGCTGTTTGTGGTATGTACTTGCACGCCGTCCATGCCGTCACGATTGTGTCTTGCGCCGTTACCGCCGCCAATGGATTCCAAATACACGTAGGTGTCTTGTCCCCTTTCTCTTTGTCCTGAAAATGTTATTACGGGCACAGAATCATGGCTAGCCGCCATTAAACGTTCTTTTGGTAGGATCTCTTCAAATGCGCCAAATATGGCGCCGGCAACCTTATTGGCCGTGATGCTGCGAGCGCCAATTGCCGCTGGAAATTCTGGATTCAAGATTGTACCAGATGGGGAAAACACCTTTATAGAGTCAAATAAGCCGCTGTTTGGTAATAGTTGTGGATCAAGGATACTTTTGACGGCATAGTAAGCCGCAGCATTCAGACCACTACTCGTCAAGTTTAAAGCCCCTCGAGCTTGAGGGCTAGAACCACTGCAGTCTATGGTTATTGCTTCTCCCTCGATACGGATAGTGACCTTAATATGGACGAGCTCACCCATAAAGCCATCATCATCCATATGGCGCGTAAAAGAATATTCGCCATCTTTTATTTCTGAAATACGATTACGAACTCGGGTTTGAGTGTAATCTATAAGATCGTTAATAGCGTTTTCTATCTGTGATAGGCCATGCTGTCTTGCAAGTTCCTCTAGCATAGCGGCGCCTCGTTCATTAGTTGCTATTTGCACACGAAAGTCTAACTCGCGCTCTAAAGGTTCTCTTGTATTATTTACAATTAAATTAAGTAGGTCAGCATCGATATTGCCTCTACGAGCTATGCGAATCACTGGAATTCTAATTCCTTCCTCGAAAATAGTTTTAGAACTTCCGGATATTGACCCCGGCACTCTGCCTCCGACATCGGAATGATGTCCGACATTTGCTGTAAAGAATTGGACGGAGCCATTTAAAAAAACTGGGGTTACAATACTAATATCAGGCAGGTGGGTTCCATTGGCGAGGTAGGTATCATTACAGATAAATGCATCACCTTCACTCATTTCCTCTATTGAATATCTTTCTAATACGGCGTTAGTGCTGCCCAAAAGAGAACCAAGATGCAGCGGCATATTCGATCCCTGGCAAATACAGCGGCCGAATTTATCAAACAATCCGACAGAACAATCACGACGTTCTTTTATGTTGGTGGAAAAAGAGGAACGGACAAGTTGGTTTCCCATATCCTCAGTTATTGCCATGAGCCTATTACTAAATATCTCCATCTCTATCGGGTCAAAATCCCGGCCAATAGTTTTTTCAAATTTTTTATTTTTGTTCATTACGTAGTATCGATCTATGAAAAGTATTTTAACCTAGTCTTTAAATTAACAATATAACGGAAGCAGTAATGGGCTTAAGCATCAAATGGTTTAACGTATTTTTTTTGTCGTATTGAAGGCGAAATTTTTGCGTGTGCCTATCCTTGCTCTTAGCCCTCAAGTGCTTTTTGCACCAGCTCATTTCCATAGTCATTATTCGCTTTGGAGAGAGAGACTTTGCCTCCGAGTATATCGCTAGCAAGAAGTGATAGTGATCTCTCGACAGGGGGGCCGTACCCTCCCGCGCCACCAGTTTCAATCCTCATGGAATCGCCTGATTTCATCTCAATATGTGCAACCTTAGATCCAAGAGCCTTTTCATTTTGCTTTCCAAAATTCTGGATTAAACGCGCAGTTTGGCCATCGAAGCCTCCAAAAACACCTGGAGCCGTAATTATGTGATTGTCGGCTCGTACGGAAAATATAATGCCGTCTTTTAAGGCACGAATTTGACGAGCAAGGCCACACCCTCCTCTGTAACGTCCTGCACCACCTGAATCTTCAACCAATGCATATTCGTCCACTAAAAGGCTGTATTCATACTCGAGGGCCTCAGTTGGTAAATTTGATGTATTTGATGTGTGGACATGAATACCGTCCATACCGTCACGGTCAGAAAGTGCGCCATTGCCACCACCCAGCGTCTCCATATAAACATAAGTTCCTCGACCATCGCGGCGCTCCCCTGAAAAGCAGATGGCAGGTACAGCATCGTGGCTGGACGCCATTACGTCTTCTTCAGGGATAAGCTCATTAAAAGCTCCAAGAATGGCTCCTGCTACTTTATTTGCGGTTATGCTTCTAGCGCCAACAGCAGCAGGGAATCTGGGGTTAGTGATCGTGCCTTCAGGAGAGGTAACCTTAATCGAATCAAATAGACCACTATTTGGTAGAAGATTAGGGTCAAGTACAGTTTTGACAACATAATATGAGGTTGCGCAAAGAGCACTCTCGGGTACGCTCATCGCTCCTCGTGCTTCCGGACTGGATCCAGTGAAATCAATGCTTAGTTCTTCTCCTTTCACCGATACTGTGGCGCAGATCGAAACTAAGTCACCCTCTAATCCATCATCATCCATATAACGGGTAAAACTATAACTTCCGTCTTTTAATTCAGCGATGCGATTGAGCAACCGTCGGCGCGTATAAAGTAGAATATCTTCAATGGCTTGCTCTATAGATTGCATGCCCATCTGCAGAATCAACGCCTGCAGCATGGTGCCTCCACGCTCATTAGTAGCTATTTGGACACGGAAATCGAGTTCCCGGTCTTCCGGCTCGCGCGTATTATGGACCAACAAATGCATTAGATCTTCGTCAACCTCGCCAGCGCGGGCAATGCGAATTACTGGGATTCGAATGCCTTCTTCAAAAATACTTCTTGAAGTCCCGGCAATTGAACCGGGCACCGTACCGCCAACATCGGAATGATGCCCAACATTTGCAGTAAAAAACTGTACGCTACCATCATAAAATATAGGCGTAATCACACTGACGTCAGGTTGATGAGTACCATGTGCAAGATAGGTGTCGTTACAGATAAAAGCATCACCATCGACCATATCATCTAGTGAATATCGCTCTAAAACCGCTTTGGTACTTCCTATAAGCGATCCCAAATGCATGGGCATATGGGATGCCTGACATATACAGCGGCCATGACGATCAAAAAGTCCAACGGAGCAATCACGACGCTCTTTTATATTTGTAGAAAACGACGATCGGATAAAAATATTTCCCATATCTTCGGTGATTGAGAGTAGACGGTTGTTAAATACTTCCATAGCGATGGGATCAAACACCTGCGCCTCTGAAGTTGCTCCACTAATCTTGGTTTCGGCCACTTTTTAATTCCCTATGCCTTGATTTCTATTATGATGTTTCCGAAGGAATCGACCTCAACTGATTGTTCAGGAAGCACCACGGTAGTTGAACTCATTTCTTCAATAATTGCGGGCCCGAGAAAATTTTCTTCAATCGGGAGCGCGGAGCGAGAATAGATACTTGTATCTACCCATCCAAACGCGGAACCAAAATAGACTTTACGCTTTCCGATTTCGGCATCCTCTAAGGAGCCCTTCTTCTCTTGGGGGCGCTGTTGGACTTTTGGGACACTGCCGATAGCCTGCAACCGGCAATTGACAATTTCCACCGCGCGATCAGGAATATCATAGCCGTATTCCTTTTCATGCATTTTATGGAAAAGAATTAGAAACTCTTTCAAACCATTGGAATGAATGGCCTCCATTTCCACTTTTACTTCATAGTTCTGTCCTTGATAACGGGCCTCAATATATCTGACAAACGAACGTTTGTTCTCTTCGACATTTTCATCCTCGAGCCATTCATGCCCCTCGGTAACCATAACATCAAAAAGTTCACAAACACGCTTCCAAGAATTTTCATTAGCTTCGGAAATTTCACTTCGTACGAAATCAAGACTAATATCGGATAAAAGCATACCTCGCGCACACATGGTTCCTGGTTCCTGCGGCACGATGATTTTAGGTATGCCGCATTCAACAGCTAGCTCGGCAGCGTGGAGAGGCCCGGCTCCGCCATAGGCAAATAGGGCAAACTCCTTGATATCATACCCCCTTTCTGTTGATACAGAACGTATCGCTCGGCTCATGTTGGCGTTAACAATTCGGACAATACCGTGTGCGGCTTCTTCGGTCTTAAGTCCTAAGGGATTGGCAACATTCTTTTCTATAACGTCTTGAGCCGCTTTTTTATCGACGGGCATACGACCTTCTAGCAGGGCAACAGGATTAAGCCGGTGCAAGCAGATATGCGCATCAGTAATTGTTGGGCGTTCGCCACCCTTCCCATAGGCGGCTGGCCCCGGATGGGCGCCGGCACTTTTAGGGCCTACTTTAAGCGCGCCCGCGTCATCCATATGGGCTATTGATCCACCACCAGCCCCAATCACATGTATATCAATCATTGGAGTTTTTATTGGATAGTCTGCAATTGATCGATCAGATGCAAACAGTGGCCTTGACCCAGAAACGAGCGAAACATCCGTACTGGTTCCACCCACGTCAAAAGTAACGAGATTTTCAAATCCTGCGACTCTTGCGACCTCGGCCGCCCCTACTACCCCAGCAGCAGGGCCGGATAAGCAGGTTCTGACCGGATATTTTCGGACCGTGTTGACGGACATAAGGCCGCCATTAGATTGAATAGTGAGCGGAGCTATCTTTATCCCAAGCTCTTTTACTCTATTTAAAAATTGCTCCAAATATCCCTGCATACGTGGTCCTATGTACGCGTTCAGGACAGTGGTTGATAAACGCTCATATTCACGAATTTCGGGCAGAACTTCGCACGATAGGCTAATATAAGCGTTCGGCATTATGCTTTCTATGTGTTCACGCGCTAATTTTTCGTGATCAGGAAGTCTATAAGAATGAAGAAAGCAAACGGCAACAGCATCTACATCAGCGTTTTTTAGAGCAGTGATGGCTTCTATAAGTTTTTGCTCATCGATCGGTGTAACGATGTTGCCCTCAACATCCAGGCGTTCTGGAATTTCAAGTCTATGCTGTCTTGGGACCAATGGTATGGGCTTGCCGATACTGTAATCATATAAATTCGGCCGCGCTTGTCGGCCAATTTCAAGGACGTCGCGAAATCCTTTAGTTGTCAAAAGTCCAATTGGAGATCCCTGCCGTTCTATTACCATATTAGTAGCAACGGTGGTACCATGCCCCAAATGCGATACCGCTTCAGCTTCGATATTGTATTTTTCCAGCAATTGCGCAATGCCGTCGCGAATTGCGCGCGAGGGGTCATCGGGTGTTGAGGGAACTTTGTAATAGTAAACTTGACCAGCACTCTCATCAAGTACGGTGTAGTCGGTAAAAGTCCCTCCCACATCAACACCAATTCGAAACATGTTAACCTGCCCCTTCATAAAACTTTAATGTTCACTATTAGCAAGTTCCGCTTGGGTTTTTGCCCACATGCGACGAGTAAGCCAAATTGAGACACCACATAGAAAAATAAAAAACCAAAATATTGGCCTCTCGAGAAGCAAGCCATAACCGAGATGTCCCACCTGCCGTGCCGATTCTTCAATTATAGGGCCTAATACGTAGGCTAGACACAAGGGTGCTAGGGGCCAGTTAGCGCGCGATACAGCCCAACCTATTAGGCCAAATATAACGCAGACCCAGAGGTCAAAGAAGCTAGTCCTTAAGCTGAATGAGCCTACCAAGCAAAGGACTAAAACTATTGGCGCTAATATGCCGTGCGGGATTGTAGCTATGCGCGCCCATAACCCCACAAGGGGTAGGTTTAGGATGAGTAGAATTATGTTGGCAACGAAAAAGCTTCCTATTACGGTCCAAGTGAAATCTGCGTGAAGCGTGAAAAGCATCGGCCCTGGCATTAAACCATAGACCATAAGTGCACCGAGGATTAGAGCCATAGAAGGACCTGTAGGAATTCCTAGGGTCATTAAAGGAAGCAAATTTGACATAGCAGCGGCATTGTTGGCTGCCTCTGCTGAAGCGACACCTTCGATTGCCCCTTTCCCAAACTTTTCAGGTGTCTTTGAGCGTTGTTTCTCGAAAGAATACGCAAGGAATGAGGTCACAGATGGAAGCATGCCAGGTAAAATTCCAAGTGGGATGCCCCAAAGTGTCGCTCGTCCGCCTGCTGCAAGTCCATCTCTAAGCTCTTGCCGATTTGGCATAAGCTTTCCAATTTTAACCTTTTCGGATGAGCCAATTTTTTGTTCATAAATGCGGAGCATTTCACCAATGCCAAATAAGCCGATCATGACGGGGGCGATACTGAAGCCTTCGATTAGCGTTTCGCTTCCGAAGGTGAGGCGACCAAAGTCTGAAGAAGAATCGTAACCGACAGTAACTAGTATTAATCCAATAACGGTTACAATACCCCCACGTATCAGAGAGCGACCCGAAAGGCTTGCCGTTGCCGTAAGACTAAATAATGCGAGGGCTAAATACTCGGCAGGGCCGAAGTGGAGTGCGAGGCGAGCGACAGTCGGGCCGGAAATAGCGACAAAAGTCGCACCCGCTATTCCAGCCATGAAGGAGACTATTGCAGCCATCGCGAGGGCAGGCCCAGGGCGACCCTTTTTGGTCATTTTATGACCATCCATTGCAGTCACCACGGCGGAAATTTCACCCGGAACGTTCATTAATATTGCCGTGGTAGAGCCCCCATACATGGCGCCAAAGTAAATGGAAGCCAAAGCAATAATCATACCGGTCGGCGGCAGATAAGTTGTAAAGGGAAAAAGAATCGCAATACAGGATACAGGGCCAATACCCGGAAGTACCCCTACAAGCGTACCAAGCAGGCAGCCCGAAAGTGCGTAAACCAGATTTTCCGGTGTCATTGCGCCGAGAATGCCGAGAAGGAAGGGTTCCATTACTTTTTCAAAGACCTCTTACTAAACTTCAGGCCAGGGGAAAAACCCCTGAGGCACCAAGACTACTAACCATGCCCAAAACCAAGCTGTGCTGACTGAAAATACGATAGCAAAGGCAAGGCTGGGTACCCAACGATAGCCGCTCATGTGGACCATGTAAGCAATTGTCACCAAGAAGGTGCTAATAAGATATCCTAAATAAGGCATAACGAAGGCGTATGCGGCGAGAAGACAAATCGCTTCGGCAACCTGGCGGCCTCCTGGCTGCTTTTCCCATTCACTGGGAATGTCCTTTAGCATATAAAGTCCAGCGAGGATGAGGAGGAGAATTCCCAGAAAAATAACGTAGGTTCCGGATTCGCCAGCGCGCATTCGGTCAAGGTTAACAAGAGAAATGCCATCTGCGATGACTACTACAGATATAATAAAGAGGATCCCAAGCTCGATTTTTTTTATCGGCATCAAAATTTCCTTTTAATTGTGTTTGTGTGATAACCCTTTACCGTTACGTTTAACTAAATGAAATTATGCCCACATTATTTTTTATTTCTACGTCAGTTCCATATACTGAGGACAGTGCACGAAGGTTTTCTAGTATTTCACCACCAGTCTTTTTGTCTGCTAACATCGGTCGTCCGCGCTGGCCCCACGACGTGCCGAAGCCCAAGTCAATGGGGTAGAGAAGGATTTCTTTGATATTCCAATTTTTCCAATTAACTATTGCTATGACGGTGCGCCATATGGAGGGGTCAGCTGGGAACCCACGCGTTTCATTTGCACTTCGCGCTGACATCCAGTCGGGGGCTATTGCATCCATCCCTAACCCCATCCTATCATAGCTTTCTTGGGGGTAGCGCATAAAGTTCTCTTCCTGAAAAAAGAAATCACCAAGGCTATGAAAAATGGGGCAGTTTTTATAAATTTCTATGCCGCGAAGGTGGTGGTATCCGTGTCCAACTACCGCATTCGCGCCCGCGTCAATGGCTTCATAAGCAAATTCCCGAGCAAAGCCTGCTGGAAGTTCCGGACTTTCCCCTTGTTCATGGCTGTGGAGGCTGACCAAGACAAAATCAGCCTGTTTTTTTGCTGCGCGGATCCATTTTAGATTATCTTGTAGGTCTTTCGAGTTGCAACTCGTATTCAAACGGAACGTATCGCCAAGCTCAAAAATTTTATCAAATACATGAAAGCGAGTATTGGTGTCATCATATATTCGACCGTAGTAGTGTTCCGTATTATACCACTCTTTCTGTGTTTCCCAACCTATGCCATGGCTTATTCGTTGGAGCTCATTCAGGGCTTGCTGGTCTACGGTATATGATGTTTCAAAGCCCAAGCAGTTTATGCCGGGCCGGCCTTGCATATCGGGTCGTTGTTCTCCTGCACGCCAGTGGGGCTCAAATGTTGAGTTGACGGAGACCAGGCCAATGCGGCCCCGGGAGGTGTCGAGAAAACAGGGCATACGTGCGTCCTGAAGGTTCGCGCCTGCCCCCGAGTTTGGGATTCGGTATTTTTTGAGATGTTTGATGGTGGTTAAAATGCCTTCGTAACCAAAATTGTAAGCGTGATTATTTGCAAGTGACACTATGTCAATTCCTGCCCATTTTAAGTCCTCGAGAATCTCGGGGTCGGCTTGGGCATGGGTGCCGTCTAGGTACGCTGGTGGATGTTCATATTCATGGAAAAGGATTTCAAGGTTAGCAAATGTGCAGTCGGTGCTGCGGAGCAACTCGATCATATCCAAGAAACGTTGTTCTTTGAAAACGGAGATGGGGCGGCTGAGGATGGCATCCCCAACCGCTCCGAGTACGAAATCTCCATTTTCCGCTTCGTAAAGCATCTGTCAAAACGTTTTAAGACGGATAATTAGGTGCTTATTAGTTTTTCTTCTTTGCTTGTGCCATTTTTCGATAAAACTCGGTCTCTTCTAACACGAGCTTTTTGGCATCGGCAGGCGACTTGTAAAATGGAAACGCTGCGAGCTTATCCAAGTCGTTGATGAAGCCCTTATCCTTAGAAAGTTTCTTCGCTACCTCGTCCAGGCGCTGAACGACTTCCTTCGGTAGACCCGGAGGTCCGGAAATTCCATACCAACCTTGCATTTCAAAACCGGGAAAACCTGATTCCTCCATAGTCGGAACTTTTGGTAAAGAACTCAAGCGACGTGGGCCAGTAACTGCGAGCGCTTTCACATCACCAGACCGGTGCATCGTTACAATCGAATTGGCGCCGGTGCCAACAAACATTATATGATTCCCCGCTAGTGCAACTTTACTGGGACCAGTACCTTTATAGTCGACCCACCTTACTTTGTCCGAAGGAATACCTACAAATTCGAAAAACTGAGTATTAATCATATGGCTGAAGCTACCCCCCGTGCGTGCGGCTGTAAACTTGCTCGGGTCCTTCTTAGCGAAGTTCACCATTTCCCCCAAAGTTTTAAAAGGTACCTTATTATTGACTACCAGCGCATTTGCCCCGCCACCAATCATAGGTCCAAAGGTCCTGTTACGAATGAGCTCGTCGGCGTTGGGGATGTCGAGCATGACCTTAAGTGCGCTTGCAGCTTGCTGTTCTTGCATCAGTGTATATCCGTCCGGACTCGCTTTAGCGACGTAATTAATTGCAGGGATTTGGTTGCCACCGGGTTTGTTTATTACGTTTACTGGGACACCTAGTTCTTTCGATAGCCATTTAACTACTATCCGAGCAAAGGTATCGCTACCGCCGCCTGGTGAAAAGACTACAACGTAGTTAATAGCTTTTTTAGGCCACCCTGCTGCTTGTCCAACACTCGAAATTGAAAATGCGAAAAACATAGCGCAAGCAAAAAATGCCCCGTGTTTCATGACTTGTCGAAATTTCTGTTGCATGGAAATCCTCCCTACTACATTAGGTTTTAACACCGGCCCCAAATCCACAAACCAAAAAGAAAAATCAGTTTAACTAAAAAATGTAAGGCCCAAAAGTTTGTCATACGCCCTTAGCTATTAAGGCACCGTAACGGGCGCAGTCTCTGAAGTATGAGCAATTTTTGTCTCTATGATCAAATTGTATAATCTTATATTGAACCATAAGAATAACTTATATTCGTAGGAAAGGACGCTTATAACTCAAGCCTCATCATTGTTATATTAGTCCTTATTTGAAAAAAATATAACAGAGTTTCAATAGGTTAAGTTGGCATAAACTCTTTGATTAGTTTTTACTGAGTTGGGCTGAGTAGTGTTGCTTTCGCAACGACACACTATCGGTAAAGTCGATTTTTCTTTTGTATTTTGTTGATTTAAAAATGAAAAGCACAGCCCAGGCTCTATATTCTCCATACTTCTTCAAATACCCTGAGCCAGTTATCCCCGAGAATTTTTTTGGTGTCTTCGTCTGAATAGCCGCGTTTTAAAAGCCCCCGTGTGAGGTTTAACATTTTGGCATGGCTATCAATTCCAATTGGGAAGGGGTCATATTTATCGGTTGGACCAACACCGAATACGTCTGGACGCTTCTCCCGAACCAGCCTAATGTTAGAATCTCTCGGGCATTCTAATGTTCGGGCGGCATAATTCGACATATCAGACCCAAAGCCAACATGATCTATTCCCATTAGGTTGACGGCATAGTCTATTTGATCAATGACATCATCGATTGTTGCCTGAAGAACTTCATGTGTTTCGGGGTTGCGCTTGACGAAGCAAGGTTGAGTTGGAATTCCAAGGACACCGCCGGTTTCAGCAATAGCTTTTAAAAGATTATCTGGTTTGTTTCTTCCGAAAGAATGCGCAAGAGAGTATACCCCAGCGTGGGTTGCAGATACGGGAGCTTTTGAAAAGTTTATAGCGTCCCATGATGTAGTATGTCCGCAATGGGATATATCTATTAAGAGCCCTAGTCTGTTGCTTTCAGCTACAACCTCTAGACCAAAGTTGGTTAAGCCGCCATCGACTCGCTCGCAGCAGCCAGCTCCGACAAAGGTCTGGGTGTTGTAGGTTAGTTGAAGAACGCGAAGCCCTAAGTCATAAAACGTATACAAGTAATCTAGCCGGTCCAGAATTGGGGTCGTATTTTGAAAGTGGATGACCATTCCGAACTTACGTTCTTGTTTGCAGATTTTGAAATCATTAACGGAGGTACAGAACTTTAGAGTTTCTGGATTGCGATCTATCAGTTGCTTGAAGTTACTTATATTTTCTATAGCTAAACTGAAATCCGTCTCAGATGTTGACAGGCTCATGTTCCCGCCTGTCACGCCACCATCAAGAAAAGCCTGTATTTCGGTTTTCTCTTCCTTGTCAAAACCAAGCATCGAAATGGCAGCGTCGAAAATAAAAGCATTTTTGTGTAGAATATGGGCGCGCTGTTCCATTTCCGCATCAAGAGTATAAAAAGTGTCGCGACCTTGTTTTGCATCCATGATGTTTGTACCAAGAATGGAAAATAGATAAAAAGCAAATGCTTAACATGGTAAAATAGATCACATGAATGTGAGACCGTCAAATAAACCGCCTTTTTACGAGGAAATCTTTAGGAAATACACTAAATATGTTTTTGTTCTGGACGTTAGTCTAAACTTTGGGTTTAAGAATTATTAAATTCCTTTTATATGTTTGTAACATGGAGGCCTGAGTTTGGTTAAGAGCTATGACGTAATCGTTGTTGGCGGAGGTCTATTAGGGTCCGCTATTAGCTACGGTCTCGCGCACCAAGGCCTTTCGACTGCTATTATTGATGAAGGGGATACGGCTTATCGCGCGGCGTTTGGTAACTTCGGATTAGTGTGGGTTCAAAGCAAAGGTATAGATTATCCAGCGTATTCATACTGGTCCATGCGTTCGTCAGATCTTTGGCCAAAACTGGCCGGGGATTTATTTGAAAGCACAGGAGTTAATACGGGCCATAGTCGTCGAGGTGGTGTCCATATATGCTTTTCCGAAAAAGAGTTTAGGGAGCGGGCTCAAAAAATGAAAACGCTCGCTTCACATAAGGCAGACCATTTTAACTATCAAATGCTTCACCGTGCTGAGTTAACCAAAATGGTGCCGGGGCTTGGCCCAGACGTTTATGGAGCCTCATTTAGCCCGCATGATGGGCATGTAAATCCCCTTTATCTAATGCGTGCGTTGCATCAATCTTTCAAAAATTTGAACGGCGTAATACATAGGGGTGAAAGGGTCTTAGAAATAATCCGTTCGGGTTCTGCTTACACGGTAAAAACAAATAAAGGTGAATTTTCATCGGAACGCGTAGTTCTAGCTGCAGGGCTCGGCAATAGATATTTAGCTCCAAAGGTCGACCTTAAGCAGCCGGTTCGGCCAATAAAGGGAGAAATTTTAATAAGTGAACGGGTTAAGGCATTTCTTGATATACCAACAACGTACGTTCGACAAACGGTTGAGGGTACGGTTATGATTGGAGATTCCCAAGAGGATGTTGGTTTTGATATTCGAAGCAATCCACGCGTTTCACAAAATATAGCGAATAAAGCAAAAAGGACATTTCCTTTTTTAACTAACGCCCGAATTGTGCGAACCTGGGCAGCTTTACGAGTAATGACACCGGATGGACTTCCTGTTTATGAGCAGTCGGAAACTATGCCTGGTGTATTTGCGGCTTCTTGTCATAGTGGGGTCACCTTAGCTGCCTCTCACGCTTTAGTTTTTTCGAAATTTGTTGCTGAGGGAAAGTTAGGTGAAGAACTCGAGTTGTTAGGAGCTGAACGATTTAGGGATAATCCACGAACACGATCGGTAGCCCAAATATTTGGCAAGGAATGAGACATGTTTAAGCATGTAGAGCCTGAAGTAGGTGCAGGAATTAGTTTTAGTTTTGAAGGCGTTCCCGTGAGGGCGCGACCCGGAGAAACTATAGCTGCTGCGTTAATTGCATCTGGTTACAAGAATTTTAGAGATACGCCGGAAAAAGGACGGCCTAGAGGACCTCTTTGTATGATGGGCGTTTGTTTCGATTGTTTGGTAATCCTGGATGGAACACCGAACCAGCAAGCATGCCAAATTGAAGTCCATGAGGGCATGTCCGTTCAACGGCAGCGAGGAGCTGCATTGATAAGCCCCGATGATTGAGGGAATAAATGGACTATGATGTTATCATAATTGGGTCTGGTCCCGCCGGTTTAGCCGCTGCAACATTGATAGCGGGAAAAGGTGGCAAAGTGCTTCTTTTAGATGAGCAATTAAGACCGGGAGGTCAAATCTATCGAAATGTGGAAAACACATCGATGAATTTGCGGAAAATTTTAGGTTCAGATTATGCGTGTGGTGAGGCGCTAGTTAAAAAGATGCGTCAACAATCGGTCGATTATATTCCAGGTGCCGTTGTTTGGCAGGTCACCGAAGGTCGCGAAGTGGGTTACTCGGTCAATGGAAAATCCAGCTTAGTTCGTGCTCCTTGGGTCATTATCGCAACGGGTGCGACTGAGCGACCTTTTCCGATACCAGGTTGGACTTTGCCCGGAGTTATGATGGCCGGTGCTGCACAGACGCTTTTAAAGTCATCCGGATTGGCTGCAGATGGGGCTGTTTTTGCTGGATGTGGCCCGCTTCTATATCTCGTCGCTTCACAATACTTAAGAGCAGGTGTAAAAATTGCAGCACTTTTAGATACTGGGGCTAAGCCAAATTATTTGGCTGCTCTTCCGTATTTCTCTGGTGCTTTGAAGCGGTGGGACATGTTGGCCAAGGGGATGAAATGGATATCAGACATCCGACGAAGCGAGACGCGAGTAATCAAGAGGGTTTCTGAGTTACGTATTGAAGGCAAAGAGGAAGCGACGGGGGTAAGTTATCGAACTTACAGCGGGGCGGCCGGTCGAATAGAGACAAAAAACATTTTTCTACATCATGGTGTAGTGCCAAATGTTAATCTTGCAATGGCTGCAAACGTTGAACATCTTTGGAGTGATGAGCAGATATGTTGGTATCCGAGGGTCGATTCTTGGGGATGTACCAATGTCGATGGCCTTTTGATTGCTGGTGATGGAGCAGGTATTAGTGGAGGCCTAGCCGCGGAAGCAGCGGGTCGGCTGGCTGTGCTTTGGTGTTTGAAAGAGCTTGGCAAGATCGATCCTACAGAATGTGATAGTCTTGCTCGGGCGCAAATTTCAGCACTTAAACACGAAACTAGAATTCGACCATTTCTTGATAATTGGTTCAAACCACCGGAACCCTTTCGAGTTCCAGATGGTGATACGATAGTTTGTCGGTGCGAGGAATTAACAGTTAAAGACATTTCTGATGTCATCGATATTGGCGTCGCAGGACCTAACCAGTTAAAGAGTTTTAGCCGGGCTGGTATGGGGCCGTGCCAAGGGCGGTATTGCGGCTTGACTGTTCAGGAATTGATCGCGAAAAAAACAGGTCGAAAGATGTCCGATATTGGATATTATCGGCTAAGGCCACCGATTAAGCCGATATCTTTGGGTGAATTTGCAGAGATGGATGCCGGTCCCCCAGCGAATGAAAGCTAAGGCTCGAACTGCGGATGTAGTTATCGTTGGCGGCGGTATACATGGCTGTTCGGTGGCACTACAGCTTGTTCGGCGTGGCCTTAAGACCATTGTTTTAGAAAAGGATCATGTCGCACGTCATGCGTCGGGTGTTAATGCTGGCGGGGTTCGGCGACTGGGACGCGATCTTGCGGAGGTGCCAATAGCGCAAGCTTCTTGGGAATTATGGCAGGATATGCCGGGATTAGTGAATGATGACTGTGGATATAGGTCATCCCGCTATCTAAAAGTGGCAAGGAATAATAAGGAACTTCAGCAGGCACGAATAAGGGTTAGGGAGCTTCATGCCCTTGGTTTCAAGCATGAAGAAGTAATCGATCGAGAGACTTTAAATGAATTTATGCCAGCGGTTAGCGAAGATTGCGTTGGAGCTTTACATGTTGAAGGTGATGGTGCCGCGCAACCGTTCCGCACCACTATAGCGTTTAAGAGGCGTGCTCAAGATTTTGGAGCGGTTATTGAGCAAGGTATGCCTGTGACCTGTCTCGGGCGTAAAGGTAACAACTGGTTAGTTAGAACCCCAAGCGGTAATTTTGAGACCCCAGTCATAATCAATACGGCGGGTGCTTGGGGTGGGCGGATAGCAGAGTGGTTGGGGGATAAAATTCCTTTGGAGGCACATGCACCTATGTTAGCCATTACTGAGCGAATGTGTCGGTTTGTTGATCCTGTTGTTGGTACTCTTGGTGATGCATTATCATTCAAGCAACTCGATAATGGCACCGTTTTAATTGGCGGCGGGGTAAGAGGCGTGGCCTCTCTTGATAATAATAGTACAAAACTTGATATGGCTGGCCTTTCAAGGTTTCTCAAAACAGCGCAAGACGTATTTCCGGTAATGAGAAACACTAACGTCGTTCGCATGTGGGCTGGCATAGAGGGATATACCCGGGACAATCTGCCGGTAATAGGGAAGGGCAGTGAGTCCGGGGTGTTCCATGCATTTGGATTTTCTGCGCACGGATTTCAACTTGCCCCCGCTGTTGGTTTCACCGTTTCTCATCTGGTAATGGGTGAAACGCCAAACCTACCAATTAAACCGTTTGCGGTAGGAAGATTCCATGTATAGTTAAAGTGCGAACAATTCTTTCAGCTCGGTTTTAATTATTTCGAAATTAATTATTTCGAAATTTTGTGTTTAAGACCAAACGGAAAGAAAGTTTTACATAGGATCAATTGACTTGGAACAATCTATATTGACCATTGATATACTGCATGCCGTTGTCTAGGCTGTTAAAGTTATACGCTAGTATATTATGTTGAAAACCAGTGGGGGAAAAATGTTTTTACAAAAAAAAATGCTCAAAGCCGTTTTAGTTAGTGCGGTGGTGGCACTAACAAGCGGTTCAGCGGGTGCAGTCGATTGGATAATGGCTTCCGGGTATCCGGCCAGTAACTTTCACACCCAAAATATCCAAAAATTTATTGATGATGTGAAAGCGACGACTTCTGTTAATATTAAGCTCAACCCAAATGATACGTTGATTAAACTCGACGCGATAAAAACTTCTCTTCAACGTGGCCAGATTCCAATAGGTGAGATCCGACTTGGTATCTACGGGAACCAAGATCCAATGTATATTTTAGCTGGGTTACCGTTTATTGCGCCGAACTATTCGACGGCGTGGATGCTTAAAGACGTTATGAAGGAATACATTGATAATGCCTTTAAGAAAATGGGTTTACGGATACTCTATTATACACCATGGCCAGGGCAGGGTTTTTATACAAAATTTCCTGTAAAAAGTACGGCAGACTTTAAAGGTAAAAAGTTGCGCATTTACTCAACGGCTACTCAAAAGATGGGCGAAATGCTGGGGTTCAACGCAACAATATTACCGTTTGCGGAAATTCCACAAGCGTTCTCTACAGGTCTAATCGAGGCTTTGTTTACAAGCCCACAAACTGGAATAGACATTCAAGCATGGGATAATACCAAGCACTTTACCTATGCAGGTGCTATCTTTTCCAAAAATGCTGTGGTCGTAGGTGAAAAATATTTTTCTGCCTTATCCGCTAAGGATAGGACTAATATGTTAGCAGCTGCAGCTAGAGCTGAGCTAAGAGGTTGGGAAATGAGTGCAGCTACAACCGCTGCCCAAATGGCGACACTGAAGAAGAATGGTATGACAGTCTCTAATGCCCCAGATTCGGTAATCGCGAGAATGAAAGAAATCGGGAAAGAAATGATGAAAGGCTGGCGTAAAGATGCAAGTCCAGCCGCTAATGCGGTTCTTGACCGGTATATCGCTCTTCAGTAGCTCTGGTAAAATAGGGATGTAGAGTAATATCGCTCTACACCCCTTGAAGAGCTTCCGAAAAATATAGTATTGCCATGAGGTTTTTTTTGGACAACTTGTATCGGCTCAGCGGCTATGTGGCGGCGTGCTGTATGGTTGCCATTGCTTTAACCATTATCGCGCAGATATGTGGCCGGTTTGTTGGAATAGCAATAGACTCAACAGAATCAGCAGGGTTTAGTCTTGCAGGACTCACATTTTTTGGTTTGGCGTACACCTTCCGGCAAGGAGAACATATCCGTGTGACTCTTTTTCTGCGACTTGTTCGAACACCGTTTAGAAAATATGTAGAGTTATTCACGGTTGGATTTTGCATAATTTTCATAGGTTACCTTACGTACTGGTCGTTTGATTTTGTATATTTCTCACATAAATTCGGTGATATAAGTCCGGGCCTTCTTGCCATACCCTTTTGGATTCCACGCCTTGCAATGGCTCTTGGTTCGCTGGTTTTTTTAACGGCTCTTATAGATGAATTTGTCTCCATTGCTTCAGGTGCGAAACCAAGTTACGAGGCGAATGCATCATCGGCTCACCAGCAAATTATGGAAGACTGATGGAAGCGGGAACTTTATCAGTGATACTCTTTGCTACCCTTTTGGGGTTGTTGGCGACGGGTATTTGGGTAGGTCCGGTGCTTCTAGCAGTCGGGTTTATAGCTATTGAATTTTTCACTCCGGCGCCGGTTGGATCTTTGCTTGCTAGCACAGTCTGGGATGCCAGCTGGAATTGGGCTTTGACAGCATTGCCGTTATTTGTGTGGATGGGTGAAATTTTATTTAGGACGCGCCTTTCATCTGATATGTTTAATGGTCTTGCTCCTTGGGTTGTTAGATTGCCCGGGGGATTGCTCCACGTAAATATTGTTGGTTGTGGTGTGATGGCGGCTGTTGCAGGCTCGAGTGCTGTGACATGCGCTACAGTGGGCCGTATGAGCATCCCGGAACTTCGCAAGCGTGGATATGATGAGAGCTTGTCTATCGGCACTCTCGCCGGATCAGGTACGCTCGGCCTTCTTATTCCTCCATCCATAATGCTGATCGTATATGGAGTACTCGCTCAGCAATCAATTTCCCGTTTATTCATTGCGGGTGTGCTGCCTGGAATCCTCATTATTGGCATTTTTATGGCTTACGTTTCAATTCATTCAATTCTTAACCCCAAGCTTGCCCCAACAGAAACATTTAATATGAGCCTAATCGAAAAACTGAAGGCGTCCAGACATTTGATTCCTGTTATTGGACTAATACTTTGTGTCATAGGCTCTATTTATGGTGGCTATGCGACGCCGACAGAAGCCGCAACAGTTGGGGTGATAGGAGCCCTAATCTTAGCTTGGTTCACAAAAACTCTTTCTTGGGCCTCTTTTATTGAAAGCCTAATGGGAGGTGTTCGTACGTCTTGTATGATTACGTTTATTTTGGTTGGAGCTGCATTTCTTTCAGTCGCCTTGGGTTTTACCGGTGTGCCAAAAATTCTCGGGAGTTATGTGGAAGCTCTGAACCTTACCCCTGGAATGCTAATTGTTATGCTGACAATCCTTTACATATTTTTAGGATGCTTTCTTGAAGGGGTATCGATGATGGTTCTTACAGCCGCCGTTGTTCTACCGATGGTACAGAATGCCGGTATAGATCTCCTTTGGTTTGGGGTTTTTACTGTGATTGTCGTCGAAATGGCGCAGATCACACCGCCTGTTGGCTTTAATTTGTTTGTCCTTCAAGGAATGACGGGGCGAGATATTATGTCGGTCACACGTGCATCAGTACCGTTTTTTTTCCTGATGCTGTTAGGAATATTTATTATAACCCTCGTGCCAGAAATTGTACTTTGGCCAGTACAGTTCATGCTTCAGCGTGGGTGACCTGAAGTACACAATTACCTTCAGGATTATTTTACAGTCTGAAAAGTCGCGTAATTTTATTTACTTAAAAGACCTAAATAAATTTTAGATATTTTTAGTACTAGTCGCTTTTATCGATCTACAGAGGGTACATTGAAAAAGAAAAGTATCCGTATAGGCATGCTAACGCCGTCATCAAACACAGTTCTTGAACCTATTACTAGTAAAATGGTTGCGAACCTCGATGGTGTTTCTGTTCATTTTAGTCGTCTGAAGGTTTTAGAAATCTCGCTAAAAGCTTTTGCCGTAAGCCAATTTGATATTGAACCGTTTATGGATGCGGCGCGGATGTTGGCTGATGCCCGAGTCGATGTTATAGTTTGGAACGGAACTTCTGCTGGCTGGATTGGCTTCGAGGCAGACCGTCAGCTCTGCAAGGCGATTCATGATGAGTTAGGTATTCTAGCCACAACGTCTACGCTTGCACTTTGCGATGCACTAAAGGCTATTGGCGCGCGAAAAATTGGGCTGGTCACTCCTTATTTAGATGAAATACAGAATAAGATTATTTCAAATTTTGAAATGGAAGGAGTTGATTGTATTTCGGAACGCCACTTAAGGGATCCTGGAAACTTTTCATTCAGTGAAGTAACCAGCGTATGTATTGAAAAATTGGTTCATGAAGTTGCGCAGGAAGCCCCAGAAGCAGTCGTGATTTTTTGTACTAATTTGCGGGGGGCACCACTGGTTGATCCTTTGGAAAACGTACTGGGATTGCATATCTTTGACACGGTAAGTGTGGCTGTATGGAAGGCGCTTCAATTAGCAGGTGTGGATACCAAGTCAGTCAAGGGGTGGGGAAGGTTGTTTGAGCAGGAATTAAGTTGATCTAATCTATTTCTGAGCCATAAGGCGGTAGCCCACTTAATTTTCTCCACTGATGTGCAATCTGGTCACGACGGGCAAACCAAACCTCGCCTTTGTTTTTCATATGGTAAAGTAGTTTCTCTAAGCCACCAATTCGGGCTGGCCGTCCTATAATCCTAAGATGCAGCCCTACTGACATCATCTTTGGTGCTTTGGCCCCCTCAGTCCACAATTGATCAAATGCGTCGATGCAATAGCGGGATAAATCATCCGCAAACACAAAACCAGCACCCGATTAAAAGCGCTATAGAGATTACGTTAAAACTTTTTCTTGAGAGAGATGCGGTTTAAGAATGGACTTACCTAAATTGGCTGCGGGCTGAATCCATTGTTCCAAATATTATATATTTTATTTGATGCTGACGGTCTTAGCGTGGCTGGCAATTTGTCCCGATGTCGTAAACCAAATGTCATTTCTGCTCTTATTGATGTGAATAAGCGCATTTCTGAGGTGCTTCAACCTAAAAGGCTGACCAACTATATAAGCGTGTAAAGCTATACCCATAACCAATGGTTGCTGACGTGATAGCACTAACATTTCGTCAAAATTATCGGTGATTATAGTCGCGAATTGCTCGGCGGTATTTCTGCGCACCATAATTGAGGGTATGTCATTTAGCTCGTGGGGGTATGGTATAGATAAAATTTCTCCTTTCCGCGTCTTCAACCAGGTGGGTTGATCATCATGACACCAGTCTAGTAGATACTTGTAGCCACTCTCTTCTAAGATATCGGGTGTTTTCGTTGTTTCTGAGATCCAAGGGCCTAACCAACCTTCAGGTGCTCTGCTCTCCTCTTTTGTAATTCTTTTTGTCACTTCAGCGATGAGTTTATGTTCTTCTATCTCGTCTAAGCCAGATTGGGTTTCTGAATTGGTTCGGCCATGAGCAACTATTTCGTCACCGCGGCTTCGAAATCGTTCAATAACTTCTGGACAGTGATCATAGACAGTTGTGTTGACCAGTAGAGACACCGGAAATTCAAGTTG
>PBLS01000044.1 GCA_002721825.1 Magnetovibrio sp. | reverse complement strand
TTTTTTCAATTTTCCAAATAGGGAGATGGAATCTTATTTGGCACCTGGGTACCACCCCATGGCAGATGGTATTGCCCTTGAGGGTTTAAAGTTAATCAAAGAGTGGCTTCCCATAACGGTTGCCGAAGGTGAAAATTTAGATGCTCGTGCAAATATGATGTCTGCAGCAGCAATGGGCGCCACAGCCTTTCAAAAAGGATTAGGCGCCATCCATGCGCTTAGTCATCCGGTTGGCGCACATTATGACACGCACCACGGGCTTACCAATGCTGTCTTTGCTCCTTATGTATTACAATATAACCGCCCTGCTATTGAAGAACGTCTAGAACGCCTTTCGCGATTCCTAGAATTAAAGGGGCATGGCTACCATGCCGTAATTAATTGGTTGCTGTGTTTACGGGAACAGTTTGGAATCCCACATACCACCGATCAGCTAGGGTTAGAAGAGAACTCCCTAGAAAAATTAGCTGAAATGGCCGCCAACGACCCGACTGCCGCAACCAATCCATTACCAGTCGGTCAAGAAGAGATGCTAAAGATCTACGAGGCATCTATGACGGGAGAAATTGATTAACACTAAAATAAGATATTAGGAACCACGCTAAAATATTAATTTCCATAGATTTTAAAACCGCGAAGCTTGCGATTTTTTAATTTTCACATGATTATGATCGTTGTTTCCGGTCTCCCGCTGACCATTAGCATAGGGGTCCGGCATTTCGTAACAGTTGGCACGACCAAGTGTCGAATAACAATAAACCTGTGGCTTGATAATTGGCTCATCTTCTTTGCAATAGCGTTTACCCTTTTCTACCCGAACAGCAGAACAGTCCTTTCCACTTGTATAAGAAACAAGATGATCAAACATAGTCTTATCAGTGCTAACGACCGATAAAACGTCAACTTGTGCGACACCCGGTACGCCTGACATTGTCATGGGTGCTCCACAACTCACCGTTGTTCCTAACAATAAGAATACCGTAATAATATTTAATTGTTTAAAACATAATCTTTTTATCATCTTAAAATTTCCTAAATCCGAATTTTACATGCAAATTTTAAATAGGGATCCATTAATACGTCGTTAAATTTACCTGTCGTTATAATAAACAAAAAAAGTAAAATGCTTTAAGTATCCACGTTTTTTATTTTATGCTGATCAGAAAAATGATAGAATTAAGGAAGTTTTAGTTATTCCTCAAGGAAATGAGCATGGCTGTGAACTCCTCCACTTGTAACTTTGGTTGGAAAGCTCCAGATTTTGCACTTCTAGGCACCGATAAAAATATATATTCACTTGCAGATATACGTGGACCTAAAGGGACCCTTATAATGTTTATCTGTAATCATTGCCCTTACGTCAAAGCTATCGCTGCACGACTCTCGGCTGACACTAAAACACTTAAGCAAATCGATATTGGAGTAATCGCCATAATGGCAAACGATCCAAAGCAAAATGCCGAGGATTCTTTCGAAAACATGTCTACCTTTGCCCAGAATCATGGCTTCACATTCCCGTACGTTATTGACGAGACACAAGACGTGGCGCGTGCTTACGATGCTGTATGTACACCTGACTTTTTTGGATTCAATCAGGACCTGGAATTACAATATCGTGGGCGTTTAGATGACTCCGGTCGCGTGGCCTCTTCAGGAAATTCTCGTCGTGAATTAGTCGAGGCTATGGTAAAAATTTCTGAGACTGGTAAGGGTCCCACGGAACAAATACCTAGCATGGGTTGCTCAATAAAATGGTCTCCTCAATAATGCTAGTTTGAACTTACGGGTTTGCCATTGCCGTAACGCGTGAGTATTGTATGCGGCCAATTTCGTGATTTATTTAAAGAGGAGGTAACGTGGCTGAAGAGGAAGACCCCCTATTCCGCGAGATTGACGAAGAACTGAAGCAGGAACGGCTGTTTAAGGTTTGGAAAAATTACGGTAGCTATATTATTGCTAGCGGATTAGCAATCATTATAGGAGTTGCGAGTTTTAAGGGCTGGGAAAGCTATAGCCTGAAACAGCGCATGCAAAATGGCCAATCTTTTGCCGCCGCACAAGATTTGGCTTCTGGCCAGAATTCTAAAGAGGCCCTTGCGCAGTTAGAACAGCTCATTCAAGAATCAGGACACGGTTATGCTATGCTTGCTCGGTTTCAATCCGCTTCCATCATCGGCAACGAAGGTCGTTCATACGAAGCCGTAGACATATATACTTCTCTCGCAGACGATGAAGATGTCGATCAAATATTCAGAGATTTAGCTGTGGTGCTTGGTGCTTTACAAGAACTTAATACGACCAAAAAGCGGAGTAAACTAATAGAGCGCGCTCTAAAATTAGCCCAAGGTGATGGAATATGGCGTCATAACGCTCGCGAAATAGAAGCTATAAAAAAACTAACTAGCGGCGAAAAGGCTGCCGCTAGCAGTATATTTAAAGAACTCGCGAACACGGCAGGCGTACCGCAAGGTATTCAATTGCGGGCACAGGAAATACTTGAAACTACTTTCGAAGTTGAGGGACCCGCTTGAGTTTTTTGCATGGAAATTATGGTAATTCAAAATAATAAAAAACATTATTCACGTTTTTATTCTATATTTTGCGCAATAGCTTTCATTGCCATAGGCCTTAGTGGTTGCGGAACCGTAGAAGACGCCTTCAAGCGTTGGCAGGGTAAGGGCCCAGCCCCCCCGCTACCCGGGAAAAGGCTCTCCGTACTGACAAATGACCGGACACTTACAGCCGATAAAACAATCGCTACTGCTAAGGTAATATTGCCGGCCCCAACATATAACAAATCGTGGCCTCAAGCTGGCGGTTATCCAAACCACGCTATGCACCATATTAAAGTGCGCGATTATTTACAAAAATTATGGTCCGTCGATATTGGAGAAGGTACAAGTGATGAAGAACGTTTAAACGCCTCTCCGGTAGTAGCTGGTCAAATGATATTCGCCATCGATTCCCAAAGCCAAGTTAGCGCATATAATACTAAAAATGGTCGCCGAGTATGGAAGATCGATTTGACACCTAAAGTTGATGACGACGGTCACATAGTTGGAGGCATAGCGTATGAAAATGATGTTATTTACGTTACAACTGGTTTCGCGGAAGTAGTGGCTCTTCGATCCAAGACGGGTAAAATATTGTGGCGGAAAATACTCGCCGCACCGATGCGCTCTGCACCTACAGTTCGAGAAGGTCGCCTATTTGTAATCACTATGAATAATGAACTTTATGCCCTTAATGCCCAAAACGGAGAAGTTATATGGCAACATCGTGGGTTGCCCGAAATCGCTAGTGTGCTAGGCGGAGCAAGCCCGGCAGTAGACAAAGATGTAGTAATAGCACCCTATACATCAGGTGAATTGATTGCACTAAAGGTGGAAAATGGCCGTGTACTCTGGCAGGACACATTAACAGCCGGGCGTCGAACAGACGCAATATCAAATCTAGCAGGCATTCGTGGCCATCCCGTTATTGATAGAGGCCTTGTCATAGCGGTTTCTAATGGAGGAATAATTGCTGCTATTGAAATTCGTACCGGACGGAGAATATGGAGTAGAGAGATCGCAAGCATCGAAACTCCGTGGGTAGCAGGAAATTATGTGTTCGTCTTAAGTAACGAATCTGAGCTAGTAGCAATATCACGGGAAAGTGGGAAAATTAAGTGGGTTCGTGGTCTACCTCGGTTCGAAAACCCGGACGACCGCGAAGATCCTATAGTCTGGACGGGGCCCCTTCTTACCAGTGACAGATTGATAATTGCCGGCTCAAATGAAGATGCCCTCGCGGTTTCACCCTATAATGGAAAAATCCTTGGCGTTATAAAAATGCCCGACAGAGTAAACGTAGCTCCCATTGTAGCCGATGGAAAGGTATACTTCCTAGCCGATAATGCACAACTAGTTGCTTATAGATGACTTAAATCAGAATAGTCAGGCACTAAGGTAAAAATACTCCAGTTATGCCACTCACAGTCGCCATTATCGGTCGTCCGAACGTCGGCAAGTCAACACTTTTTAACAGGCTTACTGGTAAACGTCGTGCTATTGTTCACAATACTCCAGGCGTAACTAGAGACCTTCGAACTGAGTACACGCAAATTGGTAACCTACACTTATTTCTTACCGATACTGCTGGACTAGAGTATAGTTCGACTGACCCCCTTAAAACTAGAATCCATAACCAAACAGAGCATGCAATAAAAAGTGCTGACATTATCCTATTCATATTCGACGCGCGCACTGGCCTGACCCGAGAAGACGAATTTTTTGCTAAATGGCTTCGTGTACACGATACCATTGTCATACCAGTGGCTAACAAATGCGAAGGAACGGCAGCTGAAGCCGGACGTTTAGAAGCATACGCACTGGGCTTTGGAGAACCAATAGCTATCTCCGCCGAGCATGGAACAGGAATATCTCAAATCGCCGATTCAATTTTACCATTAGTTAAAGATCCTGAGGTGGCTTCCCATCATCGATTTAAAACTGAGAGTGGTAAGTTTATAAACAACAACGATCGAGACAATAAACCTCTGCAGATGGCAATAATCGGTCGTCCTAATGTTGGAAAATCAACAATGGTTAATCATTTGCTTGGCGAGGAACGAATGCTAACGGGACCTGAAGCTGGACTCACCCGCGATGCGATTAGTATTCCTTGGGTTTATGAAGGCCGCGAAGTTCATCTTATAGATACAGCCGGCATACGCAGGCGAAGTAAGATTGATAAAAGGCTAGAAATCCTATCCGTCCAAGACTCGCGCCGGGCTATAAAATTCGCAGAAATTGTTGTATTGGTTTTAGATTCAAACGCTATTCTAGAAAGGCAAGATCTAACCTTAGCTCGTCAGGTGATTGAGGAAGGTCGAGCCTTAGTTATTGCGGTTAACAAGTGGGATCTTGCCAAGAATCGAGAAAAAGCTCTTGCGCATCTGGCTATAAGGTTAGAAAGGTCGCTACCACAAGTTCGTGGCATTCCATTCGTAACTTGCTCTTCAAAGACAAATAATGGTCTTAAAACTCTCATGCCTACCGTATTTGATTTATATGAACAATGGAATCGTCGCGTACCAACATCAGCACTTAATCAATGGTTGATAAGTATGAAAGATAAACACCCACCTCCAATCGTAAATGGCCGGCACCTTCCACTACGGTATATAACACAGGCGAAAACGCGGCCACCAACCTTTATCCTATTCACGAACCGCGGCCAAAAGCTTCCAACAAGTTATCTCCGCTATCTTACCAACGGGTTAAGAGACAGCTTCAACCTTTATGGTACCCCTATAAGGATAAATATACGTAAGCGTCCAAACCCTTACGAAGGAAAAGATAAAAGTAGAACTTAAAGTAGAATACTTTTATTTAAAGGATACAAAATCCGCAAATAACCTAACCACCGGCCCGTTGAAAGGCACGGTCAAACCGTTCTAATACTTTTTTTAGATCCATCTCAGAATAGTTATTAAAGATAAGCTTTACCTTTGTTCGAGGCAGGGAGAGATGCGCAATTTTACGTGTGCCTTCAGGACCTAGTTCAATATTCCAAATACCATTGGCACCTGATATTCGTACCGAATAGCCATCGACATTGCACTCCTCTTCTTGGAGAGCGTTTGGAAGTGAACGAAAAAAATCTTTATGCGTTACCGCCATCTCTTTTTCGATAACTACTAAACCACTACCCAATTTATCCCCCCGCTACTGGGGGCCATACAGCTAAAGAATCACCATTTTTCAAAATTAAAGCTTCACGCTCACCAGGCGCTGCAAACTTTCCATTGACTAGGACTAGATGGCACATTTCATTGGGCACTGTATATTGTCTGAGCACCTCTCCTACTGTAGCACTATCATGCACATCAACCTCAATTTCATTTTTTTTTGCCTCAGGCGGTAAATACCGACCTAATGAAGCATATAGCTTTAATTGAATTTTCATCATTCATACATTTCTAGAGAGGGTCTAGCGCTTTATTCGCCAAATCAGTATGCCCAGTCAACTTACCGCAAAACTATTTATAACCTTTTGATAAGGAAAACATCTGCTTACCATTTAAATATGAAGATTGCGTATATAGCGGAGCTAGACTCAAAAAAGTTTTGGTGACTGCGCCGCGTCTCTTCTGAAAGACGCGGCACAGACCATAATATTTTACAAAGCCAGACGACTAAGTGTCTCATTAGTGGGAACCCCATCTGAGGTCCAACCACGCAACTCATAATATTCAGGCAACATCTTATCTAACTCCACTACCTTACCTTCCGCAGGTCCGGTCTTCGCTGCATCCTTTAGCAAACGCTCAGGCAAGTTATCATCCGCTGCAGTAAACCCAGCTTCACAATTGAATTTACGTTCTAGGTTCCACGTCCGTTCACCCGACTCTAAAAGAGTTTGCGTCGTCCAAGTCCCCTCACACGCAGCATCGATCATAGGACTAACATCGTCGAGGTTCATTGCGAATGAAGTAAAGATACAAGTGCCAGAGCTATCGAAAGCTGCTGTTGCGTCTTGAAAAGCTTTGACTAAACCCGCTTTTCCATCTGAAGTCAAAGGATCTGTCTTTTCCGGAATACCTAGCACCTCCGAGGCCACCGTATAGCTACGGAGATGACATGCGCCCCGATTAGACGTAGCATAAGTCAAGCCCATGCCTTGAATGCCACGCGGGTCATATGCCGGGAACTCCTGCCCCTTAACCGTCATTGATAGTTCTGGACGACCGTATTTCTCACACATACGACGAGAGCCTTGTCCTAATTCAACACCAAAACCTTCCCCTTTGCCCGTAGCTTCTACCATGGCAACCAAGGCTTTAGCATTTCCCCATTCCAGTTTTATTCCACCGGTATCCGCATCTGTGATTACACCATCCTTATATAATTCCATCGCAGCACCTATAGTTGCACCCAATGAGATCGGGTCCATACCATATTCGTTACAAGCGAAATTACGGAATGTTAGTGCATCAAGATCATCAACACCAGTCGCAGCTCCCAAGGCCCAGGCTGCCTCGTATTCCAGTCCACCACTCTCTATTTGATATTGCGGTCGCCCTTTTACACTAAAGTGTTCAGGATCAATTACTGAAACGCGTTGACACTCAATTGGACACCCAAAACAAGCCGCATTTGAGACTAAATTGGCTCTCCCATCACTTTCACGCACTTCGGCCATTGCCTCAGCGCTAATATTACTTGCTCCCTCAAATTGCACATCTGTACTGTTGCGGGTTGGCAAGGCACCAGTTTCATTAATAACGTTCATCAAAACCTGGGTGCCGAATGTAGGGAGACCTTCGCCGGTCACCGCATTTTCCGCTAATATCTTTTTCGCCGCATTTGCAGCCTTCGAAAGTCCTTCAGGATCCTCTGGTTTTACCCCAACAGTGCCCCGAACAGCTATGGCTTTAAGGTTTTTAGAACCCATTACGGTACCAACCCCAGAGCGACCAGCTGCCCGATCTTTATCATTTATGATTCCTGCAAACAAAACGCCATTTTCACCAGCTTGACCAACCGAAGCACAACGAATGAATTTATCGCCACGAATCTCACGCAGTATATCCTCAGTTTCCCAAACTGATTTTCCCCACATTGCGGATGCGTCTTTAAGTTCCGCTTCCTCATTTTTGATATCGAGATAAACGGGCCCAGAAGATTTACCTTGAAATATGATCATATCTTAGCCGGCATTCTTTAACTCAGCCCCAAAAAAGCCCCCAGAATTAGAGCAAGCAATGGCGCCCGTCAAAGGCCCTAGTAATCGCGGTCCAACGACCTGATGTTGGGGCAACCGTACTAGTAAGCGGGCCCGTAGCTATAATTAATTTATTATCAGCAGATAGTGGATCAACCTTAGAATCAACCTCTTCCGCAAAATACTTGGTAGCTAACCCACGTGAGCCAAGATACTTTCTTGCCCAATCCATATTGAGATCCTCGGTTTCACAAGTACCTGCAGTTAGGTCGACCCTCAGTATTTTCCTTTGCCATGCCATACCATCTTCGCCCTTGTAGTGCCTCAAATTATAAATAATTTATTAGTTTTATATGCCTTTATGCACAATCACGTTTGAAATATAACTCAAAAGAGCTGGATCTTGCGAACATTTAAGACTCCATACAAATAAAAACCGGCTATTTAAAATCCCGTAGCGATATCGATGTTCTCTTAACAATCATACTAACCTGTCCGCAACTAATATACCAGATTTAGAATTGTTATAAACATATAAAAATTCCACAATGACTTAATAAGTCCAATCTTAATTTAAGACAAAATTGAGTTTTACATTCTGAACTCATAAACTGTAATAAAGTTTACGTGAGAATCAGCCCGATAGACGTATTGCCTTCTTGACAGTCGCAGCACCTCGGCATTCACTGCAATTGTAAATCGGTATAATTTATGGTCGATGGAATATAATTTTATGATCGGGCTAAAAGAATTCAAATCCCTTCACCATGCTATCACTCTTCTCGGCATGTCTGGTGTGGGAAAAACAGTGTTGTCAACTTCACTAAGAAAAAGCGCAGACTGGTACCATTATTCCGCTGATTATCGCATTGGTACTAGATATCTTATAGAACACATTCTGGATAATATTAAGCATCGTATAATGCAAATGAGGGACCCATTTGTTGCTAATCTGTTGCGCTCTGACTCAATCTACATTCATCATAATATTACCGTAGATAACTTAGAAACTGTATCAACATATCTCGGAATGTATGGCGACCCAAATCTCGGTGGCCTAGACAAACAAACCTTTTTAATGCGTCAAAATAATTATCGGCGTGCTGAAATTCGTTCTATGCTTGACGTTGAACATTTTATTGAAAAAGCATGGCACATTTATGGCTGTCAAGCATTTGTGAACGACGCTTCTGGTAGTCTTTGTGAAATTGTAGATATAGCTAACCCTTTAGATCCTGTCCTAAAAGCCCTTATTAGTAAGACTTTAGTTCTTTACATAAAGGCTGACCCTAAATCAGAAGCGATGCTGATAGGGCGCGCCCGCACTAATCCTAAGCCGTTATTTTACAGTCCAACTTTTATCGAACCCAAACTGCAAGATAATCCCGATAACGGGGATAATATAGATCCTTTCAATTTTGCCCGACCACTATTTCCTGAGCTTTTAGAATTTCGAAAGCCTCGCTACGCCAAAATAGCCGAAAAATATGGTTTTACTGTTCACGCAAAGGATTTGTTTAAAAAGGACGAGAAAGGGGCAAATAATGGCATTCCTGATGCTGATACTTTCCTAACACGCATCCACACTGCTATTGCCGAACAGGCACATAATTCGAAAAACGCAGCTAAAAATTTAGAGTATTATTTAAAATCGTGTAAGAAACGCGCCAGAAGAAGGAACGATAACACTAATGCCTATTAAAATTCCTTCCGGGCTACCTGCCCGCGCAACCCTCGAAACAGAGGGTATTCTTGTGATAGGTGAAAAACGTGCGTCTCGACAAGATATCCGGCCTCTACAAATTGCAATACTTAATTTAATGCCTGAAAAAATTAAAACCGAGACTCAATTAGCTCGTGTTTTAGGCTCCAGCCCATTACAAGTAGAGATGACTCTTATAGCGCTAGAAACTCATAAGCCAAAAACGACACCAAAACAGCACCTGCTAGACTTCTATCGCCCATTTAGTGAAATTAAAAAGCATAAGTTTGATTGCCTCATAATAACCGGCGCACCAATCGAAAAACTACCCTTTGAAGAGGTCACTTATTGGGACGAGTTAAGACGCATTTTTGATTGGACGCTAAGTCATGTGCATAGCAGCTTCAACCTCTGTTGGGGCGCGCAAGCAGCCCTTTACCATTTTTATGATATTCCCAAATATCTTTTAGAGCACAAATACTTCGGAATTTACGATCATGAGGTCCTAGACCACTCAGCAATGATTATGCATGGCCTTAACGATATAATTGCTGTGCCAGTTTCTCGTCATACAGAGAATAGAAGAGAAGACTTTGAACACATCTCAAGCCTCCAAATTCTTATAAACTCCTCAGAAACAGGACTTTGTATGGTTATGGATCATGAAAAGAACCACATCCATATGTTCAATCACCTTGAATACGATGCCCACACCCTTGCCGAAGAATACCAAAGGGATCTTGCTAAAAGTGAAAAAATTTC
The DNA here is from genome assembly GCA_002721825.1 of Magnetovibrio sp. Taxonomy (GTDB): domain Bacteria; phylum Pseudomonadota; class Alphaproteobacteria; order Rhodospirillales; family Casp-alpha2; genus TMED8. The sequence goes on along the minus strand of PBLS01000044.1, from coordinate 10,386 downwards.
CATACCCGCCAATTACTACAATTCCAATGACCCAACTCAGACACCTGTTAGCCGGTGGCGCTCTAGCGCGCACCTATTGTATGGTAACTGGCTTAATATGATCTACCAAACCACGCCTTACGAAATGCATAAAATTGGTATAAAGTAGGTTAGATCTTCAACTAAAATCAAAACACGCGCGCTATTCAATATAAACACAAGCCCACTTTTGCCCTATCCGATAAGTGTAATGTGATACAATGGTGGTAACCATCTAATTCGAAAGCACAACTGAAATATTAAAATCGAATTGGAATTACATGTATAATATTTTCAACTGCACCTAGCTTTTTTAATAGCTCAGAGGATGGGGGACTATCTATTTCAATTAAAGCGATAGCATTGCCCCCTTGTTCATCCCTACCAAGTTGAAAGGTCGCAATGTTGATACCTGCATCACCCAATATTGTTCCTACTGAACCAATCAGCCCTGGCCTATCGTGATTAGTAATGTAAAGCATATTAGAACCAAGTTTAGCATCAATGGTAATTCCTTTAATCTCTATTACGCGAGGTTCTTTATTAAAAAGGGTGCCTTTTATAGAACGGGTTTGATTTTCGGTAACTACCTCAACTGAAATTAGCGATTGGTACGAACCTGCCTCATCACTACTTACTTCATTAATTTTAATATCGCGATTTTTTGCAATAGTTGTAGCGTTTACCATATTTACTCCCTCCACCACATGTGAGAGAAGACCTTGTAACGCCATCGCCGTCATCGGTTTTACATTCAGTTTACTACATGCACCCTCGTAAGAAACAGTGACCTGATTTACAGCACTCTTTGCCGCTTGACCTGCAAAACTACCAAGCTGTTCTGCAAGTAACATATATGGCATCAAACGTGTGGCCTCTTCCGCTGACATAGAGGCCATATTCAAGGCATTTGTTACTGCACCAGTTAGAAGAAATTCAGCCATTTGTTCTGCTACTTGTTCTGCTACTTTTTCTTGCGCCTCTGTCGTTGAAGCACCTAAATGTGGAGTGGCGACTACACCCGGATGACCAAATAATATGTTATCTTTGGCCGGTTCTTGGGCAAAAACATCAAGCGCGACGGCCGCTATTTTTCCTGAATCTAAACCATCCTTCAGATCTGCTTCAACGATGAGACCCCCGCGAGCACAATTGATGATACGTACACCGTCTTTCATTTGTGAAATCGATGTGACGTTTATCATATCTCGGGTTACTTCAGTGAGGGGCGTGTGCAGGCTGATAAAATCAGAACACGTCAATAGTTCATCCAATTCCACCTTTTTTACACCTAATTCTTTGGCGCGCTTGGACGACAAATATGGATCATAGCCAATTACTTTTAACTTCAGTCCTTGTGCTCGATCAGCAACTACAGCACCAATGTTACCGCACCCAATTATCCCAAGTGTCTTACCCATTAATTCTACACCCATAAATCGTGACTTTTCCCACTTACCAGCATGAGTAGAATTATTAGCTGTAGGAATTTGTCGTGCGATGGATAACATAAGGGAGATTGTGTGCTCAGCAGTAGTGATAGAGTTTCCAAACGGCGTGTTCATAACTACCACCCCCATACGAGTTGCTGCCTCACAATCAATATTGTCAACGCCGATACCCGCACGCCCTACAACTTTTAATTTTTTAGCAGCATCGAACACGCTGGCTGTAACCTTAGTAGATGAACGCACAGCTATGCCATCATATTCTCCAATGCATTTAATGAGCTCCTTCAAATTCATGCCTGGAATAAAATCAACATCTATGCCATTTTTTTCAAAACAAGTAGAAGCTAGCGGGCTCATTTTATCAGCTATCAAAACCTTAGGCATTCGACCTCTCCTCTCTAAAAACCGTGGACATGATCGATACCCTATTCAGCCCCCATTCCAACCATGGAAATAAAGCCTTCAGGTCACTTGTTTCAACAGTAGCTCCTGCCCAGAGTCGAAGGCCAGGCGGTGCATCGGCGTAAGAACCAATATCGTAAGCCACTCCTTCGTCATCAAGAAGAGTGACAAGCTGTTTCGTTTTTAACACTTTCATATCAACAGAAAGTTCCACAAACCAAGACGCTGTGATAACAAGGCAAACTGATGTGCAGGACCGAAATCGCGCTTCGTCCGCCAAAAAACTAAAGTTATCTGTGCCTTCAACCCACGATGTTATAGCCGCCATGTTTTCGTTAGTACGCGCCTTCAATGAGCTAAGACCGCCGATTTTTTCGGCCCAGATTAGACTGTCCAAGGCATCCTCAACCGCCAGCATGGAAGGGGTATTTATCGTATTACCTTCAAAAATATTTTCCATGAGCTTTCCACTTCTTGTCAGTCTAAAGATTTTAGGCATAGGCCAAACTGGTGTATAACTTTCGAGTCGCTCTGCAGCGCGCGGTCCTAGGACTATCATCCCATGTGCTGCTTCACCGCCCATTACTTTTTGCCAGAAGTACGGGGTCGCATCAAGCTTGTCCCACGGCAATTCCATTGCAAAAACAGCTGAAGTAGCATCACATATAGTAAGGCCAGCTCTCTCAGATTGGATCCAGTCCCCATCCGGAACCGCTACGCCTGATGTTGTGCCATTCCAGGTGAAAACCACATCACGGCTGAAATCTACATCATACAGATTTGGTAACTTTCCGTAGTCCGCTTCTAAAACCCGAACATCTTTTATTTTTAGTTGTTCAATTACATCAAACGCCCAACCTTTTCCAAAACTTTCCCAGGCCAATATATCGACCCCTCTAGGTCCTAAGAGAGACCAAATTGCTAATTCTACCGCTCCCGTATCTGAAGCGGGTACGATCCCTATGCGGTAATTGTCTGGTACTTCAAGAATATCACGCGTTCGGTCTATTATAGCTTTCAGTTTTACCTTATTAACTTTTGCACGATGCGAACGCCCTAACGCTACACCCGATAAGCCTTCCAGCGACCAACCAGGACGCTTAGAACAAGGACCAGAAGAAAAGTTTGGATTAGCCGGTACCAACGTTGGTCTTTTTGGAACGCTCAAATTAATTTCCCTCCCTTCCAGAAGGACAAGAGTCCATTGGGAGAGCAGGACCCGCGCCGCTTAAACGTCTGTAATATCTCCCGGTCAACATTATTACGAAATCTAACATTGTCCAAAGCGACCGACTTTTTGTCCGCTGCATAATCCGCTATAACATACATGACGTAATGCAAATTTGTTATATTGACCTGAAAAGGTAAACAGAAAAATACAATAAACGCCCTCTGAGCTATTTTATCTATTACTCTAAAAAATACCGGCTTAATTAAAAGCGATGGAAAAAACTAATTTATTACACAAAGCCAAATTTGACCGCTTCCTAATTCAAAGCGACCTAATGAGTAAAGAAGAAACCCCCAGATACAGACCTTTACCTGGTGGGGTATCATCTGATATTTGGCTCGTTGAATTACCAAAACGACAGTTATGTATCAAGCAGGCTCTAGCCAAATTAAAAGTAAAGGAAGACTGGTACGCACCAATCAGTAGAAATGCTACAGAAGTTGACTGGCTAATAACAGCTAATAGCATTGTCCCTAAATCTACTCCAAAAGTATTCGCCCATGACCCCCATAATGGCATGTTCGCTATGCAATTCATTCCACCAAACGATGGCAGGCCTTGGAAGGCAATATTGCAGACTGGCTCTGCCGACCCTACATTTGCATCAACCGTCGGGTCGACACTAGCAACTATCCACTCGGCAAGCGCAAACATTCCAGACCTTTCTCAGAGGTTTTCAACAGATGATATATTTCGCGCCATCAGACTAGTTCCTTATTTTGAAACAACCGCGAACCGGCACCCCGACGTTAAATCAGAACTATTGGAATTAACCGAAATAACAGCGTCAAGTAAGCTCGCACTGGTACATGGCGACATAAGTCCAAAAAATATTTTAGTCTGTGGAGACACGCCTGTTTTTATTGATGCTGAGTGCGCATGGTGGGGTGACCCAGCTTTTGATATCGCATTCTGTCTAAATCATCTCTTATTAAAGTGTATTTGGGTACCTGAAGCCGCCGTCAAATTTCTTTTATGTTTCGATGCTATGACGAATGCCTATCGTTCAGCAACACCTGACCATTATCTTGATGAAGTAGAAAATCGTGCGGCTCGGCTACTGCCCGCATTATTACTCTCTCGCATCGATGGTAAATCCCCTGTGGAGTACATAACGTGCAAATTTGAAAAAGATAGAGTGAGGAATGCCGCCCGAAACATGTTAAAAAATCCAGTTACGAATCTGGAAAATGTAGCAAATCAATGGGCTGAAGAAATTGGAGTAATGATTTGAATAAATTTACCATTAAATCGGTCCATGCAAGGCGGGTATGGGATTCTCGCGGTGAACCAACTATCGAGACAGAGGTAACACTTCGCTATGGCGCACATGGTCGAGCTATAACGCCAGCCGGTGCCTCAAAGGGTAGCGGAGAGGTATTGGATTTGCGCGATGGCGGAAAAGCTTTCGGTGGGAGAGATGTTATGAAAGCAGTTTCAGCGATCAAAACAGAAATCGCGCCAGCTTTAAACGGACTTGACGCACGTGAGCAAACCGACATCGATAAGATATTGATCGAATTAGATGGAACAAAAGAACGTTCCCGTATAGGTGGAAATGCCATTACTGCCACATCGATGGCCGTATTAAACGCGGCTGCCAGTGCAGAAAAGTTACCTCTCTGGAGATATTTAGCTGAAGTTCATGGTAATAACGAAACTTTGTCGCTTCCATTACCTGAAATCCAAATTTTTGGCGGCGGTGTACACGCTGCAAAACGAGTTGATGTACAAGATTTTATGGTAATAGCTATAGCTGCAACAAGTTATGCCGAGGCACTAGAATGGTCGGCTGAAATTTATCGACACGCTGGTATACTCATGGAAAACACCGGCCGACTTCACGGTGTAGCGGACGAAGGTGGTTTCTGGCCCGCTTTTAATAGTAACGAAGAGGCAATTGAAACACTCATCCAAGCTATAGAATGCGCTGGCTTCACACCGGGCCAAGAAATAGCGCTATCGCTAGACATCGCAGCATCAGAATTTGGGAAAAATGGTCACTACACGTTAGCTTGCGATGATCGGGTATTAGATTCAGATTCTCTATCGGGCCTACTTGTTGATTGGATTGAGCGTTATCCGATCATTTCTATAGAGGATCCATTAGCCGAAGATGATATTGAAGGATTTACAAAGTTCACTTGGGCGGTTGGCAAGCGTGTTCAAGTTGTTGGTGACGATTTTTTAGTAACAAATGCTAAACACGTAGCTAAAGCCGCTAAACTGAACGCCTGCAACGCCCTTCTCGTCAAACCAAATCAAGCGGGAACTATCACTGAAACAAAGGCAGCACTCGATATGGCTGAAAAACACGGCTATACTTCTATAATATCTGCCCGTTCAGGTGAAACTGCAGATCCCACTATTGTTCACCTTGCAGTTGGTTGGGGGGTTAAACAAATTAAAGTAGGTTCATTTAGTCGCTCAGAACGGATGGTGAAGTGGAATGAAGAAATTCGCATTGCCGAAGCCATTGGCCAATTAAAGCATACAAGGCCAGAGGGAGCCCTTCCAGCGCAAAACACATTTCCGTGGATACCATAAGAAAAACTATTGATATGAAATAACGTCATTTATTTTTGTAGGTAAGCAATTATTATAATATCGCTTTGGGTCTGATTAAAATCAGAGCTACGCTACACCCGGTAGGGTCAAGCCCCTGATGCAGGGGTAATTCTTACAAATGAATATTTTTACCCCTCTCGGCAAACTGAGAATGACCGCGGTTAGGCCAATTAAATTTCTTGTATATTCCCACCACCCCTGCTTTTTTAGATCTAAAGCATTGAAAATATAGTTTTCTTAGAAACGGATAAGGCAGTTGCTAAAATCAATTTGCCCATTGTTCAAAGTAGCCGCAATTGCATTTTTAGTAAATGCGGTGGAGGCACAGGCGTGGGGTGGGCTTTATAATATGGACCGAATGCTTACGGAACCACATCCATTTAGATTTTCAACTTCCAATAAATTAAAATCAGAGCCAAAAATTTCACCACTCCCATCTATCAATCATACGTTACCGTTTCCCAAGGTTAGCACTTCTAGTCCTCCAACAAAAAAACAGAATGCAAATCTCGAAAAGGAATCAAACTGGAAAAATATATTTTCAGAAGTACGTATGGGTATTTTACTACACGATTACGGCCCATTCTCGAAGAATGAAGAAGATGGTTTTGACGGAAATTTCGAAATTCTTTTCCCTTCTCCCAAAGGTCTCTCCTTTATATCGTCGCCACGCCCACACATTGGTATTAGCTATAACTCAGCAGGTGATACTAGTTCTGTTTATGGCGGGCTTAACTGGGAATTGTCTTTCTGGAAAAATTGGTTTGCTGGGCTTAGCATTGGCGGGATGGTTCACGATGGCCACCTTGTCGGTGATAAAGATGGTAAACCTAGAAAATCATTGGGGTGTCGGGCTCTATTCCGTGAAGCAGTTAACGTTGGTTATCGACTGCGTAAGCAGCACTCCATTATGTTACACCTAGATCACAGCTCAAACGCTAGTTTATGCGAGAAAAACACTAGGGACGGCACCGCCGAAGGTCGCCATAATGTCGTCTTAAATGAGGGTCTAGAAAATGTGGGCATTCGATACGGTTACAAATTTTAAACTATAGTTGTCGTGGGCTTGACCCAGTATCTCTAGAGCATTACCCAAAATAGTCACAATGCCGATTTTTTTAAGCCTCCAAGCTCGCTATACGGTTAAGTATCGGCTGCCGAACTCGCCGCTTAGTCTCTGCAAAAGCATCTACATCCAAGTCGCACAAGGATTCAGACGCCTTCACAACTAAATCATCAAAGTCTGTTTTACCCACCACCTCATCAAGATAGCCAGCCGCCAACGCATCCTCCGGCGAAAACATCTCCGCATTGATTGTAGCACGCTGAAAAAAATTAGAATTTAAACGGTCTCTTGCAATTTCAAGACCGGTAACCGGCAAGGGGAGACCAATCCTCGTTTCGCTCAAACCGACACGAAACTCTCCAGACAATCCAATACGCATGTCACCCGTTAGGATAAGTAACGCACCCATCGCGACAGCATGACCCGTAACCGCGAAAATTACAGGACAGGGCAGTAGATAAATTTTTTTTAACAAAGCCATTCCCGCGTCTCGCATTATATTCCTTAATACTTCATCATCTCCTCGAATTATTTTAAGATCGAAGCCACCACAAAATAAGTCATCGCGACCTCTAATTACCAAAACCTTAGCTTCACTGACAGCGCGATCGATATCGGTATTAAGAGCAGAACACATGGCGGGCGATATCGCATTTGCTTTACCATCATCCATCGTTAGCGTAGCGACGCCACCGACACACGAATAAGATATCAATTTGTCCAAGTTTAAACCCTAAACTAATCAGTGATTATTCACGTATCAGCTATATTGTTAATGACTTACCATTAAAATTTCTAGTTTTTAAAAAAAATATTTTAATGGAAATGTGTAATCTAATTATCTGACTTCATTTATAATCCTATCACGTTAATGAGAAACTGATAGAAGATTGAAAAATAAGGTCAGTTAAAAATTATGTTTAAAGAAGTTAGCTAACAGCCTGTGCCCTTGTCGAGAGATTCTAAAATAAGTCCTCTTCTAAGAACATTAGGACTCCATCTTTTCCTGTTGCCGTTTCACATGTTCACGGTAAGTAATAAAAGCCGTCGAACTAAAAATCATAAAACCGCCTAACCAAACGAAAGCATCAGGAACTTCACTGAAAAATAAATAGGCAATGAAGGAAACGATGAGAAGTCGGGCAAAATCCACGGGCATAATGACATGTGTTGGCCCCATTCGTAGTGCTTCCGCCATAGCCAATTGTCCAATTCCACCAAGAATCCCTAACAATGACAACCATCCCAACTGTTGCCAGGTAGGCCACACCCAAACGTATATTGCCGGGCCTAGCAGCATCGGGACCATCATAATCGACATGTAAGCTGTTATGGTCACACTACTCTCAGTGCGTCCTAGGATCTTTATCATAATAAGGCATACACCCCAACCAAGTGCTGAAATCAATACTAAAAGTTGACCGAGGCCAATCACCTCAAATCCAGGCCTTAAAATAACAAATACCCCCGCAAGACCAAAAATAATTGCCATCCAGCGTTGCAAACCGATACGCTCGTTCAAAAAAAAGGCAGCAATGATCGCTGCATAAATTGGCGCAGTAAATCCAAGCGCAGTAACTTCGGATAGAGGCGCCAAGCTAATTGCTAAAAAAAAACCCAGCATACAGATCGAATTTATCACCGCTCTCCAAAACATTAACCCAAGTTTTTTTGTATAAATTGGCGCCCACCCAAGTCTAATAAACCAAGGGGCCACAGCAAAAAGTGCAAAAAGATTCCGAAAAAACGCAATTTCAAATGGATGCATTTCATCAGATAGAAAACGAATGAACGCATGCATACCCGCTAGACAAAAACCCGCCCCTAACATCAGAAGCATCCCTTTAAGCGGGTTAGACGTTAATGGTGCTTCGCATTCCTCATTCAACGGGTAATCTCGATTCAAGCAATAAATTACTATATATCATGGCTAGTTCTATTTATTTGATTTTTGCTTAAAAAGCTAAATTTGGATTTGCTATTTTATTCCCGTTCTACTTGCCTCGTTAACCATGATAGCGAAAATGGGTAGATAACTATCCTGAAAATACTCCATTGCTCGCGTGTCCTTAAGTAAAATTGTAGGTATTAACGAATTAATTATCTTTAATTTTTACATTCATGAAAAGAGCTTAAAGATCCTGTTCTTAAGCTACATCACTAAATACTAATGTTTTCAAGTAGAGACAGATAAATCGATGTTTAACTATAAATACTAGGAGTGATTATGATACCCTCGATACTAGTTATTGGTACCCTACTATTGATACTGTAAGGATGGCGTTTAATCCCACTGGATCTTCTAGACGAGCCTCCGCTTGATTAGATTGCCCATTACAAGATAGCATGCACATAGTATTCGTTGCATCCCTACGCAAGTACCCCTGTTAGTCGGGCCATTAGTAAACTCATTGTTACATCCGCTCGTTGGTAATATTGCCGAATGGGTAGTTCTAATAAAATAAAGATTAATTTTATTAAATGTCTCTTCCTAGAAATTTTTCACTACTTAGTTTATTCCATGCTTAGGCATGCCATGGGAAATATCGAATTCTAGAATTAAACAAAATCTGCTGCTCAAACTCAAAAACATACCTGCCTGAGAAGGTAAGATATGAGGTACATACCGACCCCTAGTAACCCATATCTTCTTGCCGCCCGCAAACATCGCCTAGTAGAGATTTAAAATGAACTTTACCTATTCGACATTTCAATATGCTCTTTTAATTGTAATTATCATTGGTTTTTGTTTTTGGAAACCAAATTTCCCAAAAAAAATAGCACCGAAAATTGGTATACACAGTGACAAGGCGACAAACGTATTTTTGATGCTATACTGGGTAACAATACCTATAGTTATCCATCGTCTAATGTCCATGATGTGGAAATCATAAGAACTGACTATGAAATCTGCACTAGACATTTTCAAACCTGTTGGGAGCAGTTTTAAATTATGTTTCCACTCACGGCATCCTATGACCTTTAGACGTCAAGTAGGTAAATAATATAGGTTCTCCTTGGTTCATTTCAACGAGACATCACTATTTCATACTCCGAACTAAACATCTTCAATCCACTTAGCTACACTCTGGTCAACCTTGGCACACTCAAAAATCAGCTTTGACAGAATGCCCCTATAATACATTTTAAGGATAATACAGTGCCATTTTAATTTCGGGACCAGCCCGCGTGACTATATATAGACGTTAATAGCATATACCAGTGAATCACTCAGAGTGTTCGATGGCTAATGTGATTTACTGGTTGTCATATTGGTGCGCTTAAAACCGTATTCTCACCGATAATCCCGCCGGGTCGATCAATTGTATCTGCATCGCCATGACGTTCATAAAATGGTGCTGGCAAAGGGCGTCCATCCAGAGCTTTTAACCAAAGGCGCAGGAGATGCCGTTTTTTTTGTGAGTTAGGGTGATCCTGATAAGCTCGTCGAGTGTGGAATATGACATGATTGTTACAAAACTGGATGTCACCTCTTTTAAATCCTGTATCGAAGCGTAATTCTTCAGATAAAGCTTGAACCATACCAACTGCCTCTTTTTGAAGGGGTGTCATTTCTGGAACCTCTTTAAAACGATGTGCAGAGCCTATGTATGTGGGCTCGATCGATGCACTAAAATATCCTTTATGAA
>PBLS01000043.1 GCA_002721825.1 Magnetovibrio sp. | reverse complement strand
AGCTAATGTAAATAAAGCAATTATTGCCCAATCTAAAAATCGATGCCGACGCTCAACCAGAAAAAACCAAAGTATATAAGCAGCTGCCGGCCAAGGTATTAGGCGTGACGCATAACTAGCATGTGATATTATAAAGCCGGCTATGATCAAGCCTACCCAACACTTTAAACTATATTTATCATCGAGGAGATAACTCAGAACTAAAATTGTAAATGGCAGATATCCAGCTGTAGAGGTTAAAAAAAAGAATTCCCGCAAATACAAAGCGCCGTATGCAAAGCCAGCAAAAATACCTGCTATCTGGTCAAGGCCCATGACCTTTCGAGATAGACCATAAACGCCAATTACCCCTGCCGTGATATGCAAAATAATTAAAATCTGATATGCGGCCCACGACGGTAAAAGAGAAAATGCCGCTTTATAAATAAGATTAGCATAACCTGTTGCCAGCATATCGGTACCCGTTGCAGGAAATGGCGTCCAACTCGCTATCGGCATATCGTTAGCCGTAAACGCCAAGAAATAAGGGATTACCGAAATATTATCGTGTGCAATAACAGGTGAGAATTTTCCAATAAATAAAAATTGAAACGAAATCCAAAATATTATAATTCCTAAAAAAAGGAACGGTGAGGATACCACCGTTACCAAAATTTTAGATCGCACGTTTTGGTAATATTTCATTTGCTTGAATTCGTTTCCTACCCCGGTTACAAACAGCTTACCGTGATGATAATACTTTTATTTTTTTTTAGGAAAAATAGCGCCGGCGACTGCTAAGTTCTCTGGAGTGCCAAAGTCAATAAATTTACTATTATCAGGGGTATATGCGTGAATATACCCCTTTTCCAAATTACTAAAAAAATCCGTTTCAAGTGATCTAGCATTTGAGCTACACAAAAGACTCAGCGCTCGTTGTGAAAAAAGATAAATACCAGCATTTATATTCCCTGAACCATAACTTCCCCGACTTTTTTCCGCAAAATTAACAACCACATCTTTTTCTATGATTACCCGCCCATATTGCGAAATATTTCTTACAGGCAAACAAATCATAGAAACCTCTTTTTTTGAAATCTTATGAGCCTGAACGAATGCGTTTAAATCCGTCTCCAACCAAGTATCACCATTCATTACAAATACGTGATCACTTTTTGCTAAAGATCTACAAAATCTGAGACCACCCCCAGTTCCTTGTGGTTTTGGTTCGATTATACATTCAACATTTGACCTTCCAGCTACGTGAACAGCCACTTTTTCCCCAAGATATCCTAGAGACAAAATAATCTTTGACGCACCATTTAGATCTAACCAATTTAAAAGGTGGTCGATGTATGGTTGATCATTTATTGGCGCAAGCACTTTAGGTGTTTCACCTAAGACACTCCGTATTCGAGTCCCTAAACCACCTGCAAGGATAACAACGTCTATATCTCTTAGCGCATGCTTTTTATCGTTGGTTGAAAGCACCTTAATACATCCTGCCTTTCCTCGCGAATATTCTATGAATTGGAATTAATATTCGGCCATAGTTGTTTTTCCCACTGGGCGTTTGCTAAAAAACTTAGTTTCCTTATATATCTGTTGAATACCATTAACTTCTTCCGAGCTAAGTGGGCCTTCTATACTCGCTTTAACATTAAAGGTCGCTTCATCGGGACTAATAATTCCAGGAATAACGGATGCAATGTTATCAAACGATATACAAAATCTTAATGCGTTAAGTGCGATATCATTTGTATTTGAACAGTTCAGTTCACTCTTAAAAAGGTCTCGGCCCTGCAGCCAAATAATCCGCTGCGATTCAGGCCATCGACTCCTATGATCGTCTTTATCGAATTTTGTATATCCGTCTACTGCATCAGTCAAAAACCCAAAACATAAAGGGGTACGAGCTATAATCGAACACCCTTTGTTCATAGCACTCTCAAGAAGATTCAATTCGAGTATACGATGATCCATGAGGTTAAAGTTCACCTGCAGCGCATCAATTGCGTAATTGTCTAAAAAATACTGGCAATCAACCGGGTTTCGTACGGATATTCCCAACGCGCGAAGCTTTCCAGCTTGTTTCAAGGTCATGAGTTGATCGAAAGCTTCTGCTATTTCGTGCTCTTCTGGAACTGGATCATGCAACATTAATAAATCAATATAGTCTGTTTTGAGTCTCCTTAAGCTTCCCTCGAAAGTTTCTAATATTGAACCTGAATCGAAGTTCAGTGGTGAGCGAAAATCCACGCATCCAACTTTTGTAGAAATAACAACTTCGGTTCGTTTTTGATGAAATGTTTGGCCAATTAATATTTCACTATGCCCATTTCCATATACATTTGCAGTATCATAAAAATTTATACCCAGCTCAAAAGCTTTGTTTAAAGCACCAATTGAAACGCTGTCATCTGTTCTTCCATAAGATGTGGGACCAGGAGTGACTCCACCAATCCCCCATGCACCAAAACCTATTTCTGAAATATTAATATCCGTGTGACCAAGCTTCCGGTAATTCATAAATAATTCAATGATGCCCAGCTATAGCTTTTTCGAAATTTGTATTATTATATAAATATGCTCCCTTCTTATTTCCAAACCAGACAACTTTTTCCATCCACTCTTCCCACGATTCCCAACTATTCTGCGAACGAGAAATTGTAACGATACTTGGTTCATGCTTTATCTCGCATTTATCACCTAAATTATCATAAAATTCTGATAAATTATGAGACAGCTCAATAACAACATCATCTGGTTGAAACGGCTGACATAAAAGCTGCCGATTATACAACGTCGAATCTCGAATAATCTCTTTTGGGATGGCCCCTGATGATAAGTCTTTAATTAGTTGCTCTGACTCCTGATAAAACTGCTCTAATTGCTCATTTATTGACAATTTTATATACATATACTCATCCGCCGGCCAAAAAATACCTAGCCACTCCTTGCTAAAGACATATTCAACGCCTCCGTTTTGAATACGATGAGCCTCTTCTTCGAAAAAAAGCGCTATTTCTGAAATTAAGGGATATTTATATGAATCTGCCTTCATAAAACCCTTAATTATATTTGTATACGATAGTCCTGTAATTTTATGCGCCACTAATATCGGAAGTTGTAACAACTTATCAAAATAAAGTAGCGCGGTCATCCAGCAAGTAGCACGTGCATCGCGCCAATCACGTGGGGGCATGGAGTTGGTTCCAACACATAATAATTGTGTCTCAAAAATACCATCACCATGATCCTCCCAGGCGCCATGAATATTGACGGTCCGTGATTCGACAAGTTTCATCCCATGTTTTTCCTGATATTCCTGAGCCCCCATCTCGGCATTTGGAAGAATAGACAAATTATTAAATTGGATTCGGTTATGCTGTCCGTTTTCAATGCATCGGCCAATACCGTTTATAAAACTTTCGCAAGTTTCCCCTGGAAGCCCTAAAATTAAGTCTGAATATGTAATAACCCCGTCTGACGTAAACCTCCGCTGAAGCTCTTCATATGTATCAAGGGAAATATTATCCCGCTTGATGTATTCAAGCGTTTTTTCATCAAGAGATTGCAACGAAACGGTTACGCCTTTATTCAAACCTGCGTCGTTAAGAATTTTCTGTGTAAGATAGGCGCGTTCTGTCGCATTCTTCGTATTCTGAACAGAAAATGCGCGTGGAAACCCATAAATATTCTTATTTTCAGCTACTTTACTGACAATTTGGACATCGCGCTTCAGGATCCCAAAATTAGCGTCACAACAAAATATAAATTCAATCTTATTCTTTGAAAACCAGTCAATCTCTGATTCGATCTGACCCATATCAAATGAAACAACCTTACTTGCCGTTGCAGAACCCCAGTCACAAAATGTACAAGAAAATGGACAACCACGATTTGTTTCCCACATGACGATCCATTTTTCCGCAAAATTTTCCTTCATTAGTTTATCAAAAGTTCCTGCCAAATAGGGAGACGGAAACTCTGAAATATCTCTTGGACGAGGGCGTGCTTCATTCGAAATAAACACACCATGTTTATCCAAATAACTCAGCCCTTGCGATTTCTTCCAGTCGTCTCCTGGAATACTCTCAAGTATATCCAAAAAAGTTTGCTCGCCAGCCCCATGAACCGCTATATCAATAAATGGATTTGCGCGCAGAAATTCTTCTGCGTTGTCGGGCACTTGCGGACCCCCAAAAATTATTAAACTATCTGGGTGAGATACCCGATGTTGCTTTGCCGTTTCTAGCGAGATATTAATATTCCAAACATAGGCGCTAAACGCTATTACATCAGCACCAGAGAGATGTTCAAGATTCTTATCGATGTGCTCTCTCTTGTAGATGGGTAGAATGAATGCATAACGCTCTTTAGCTTTGGCAAATTTTTCTACATACGCCTGCAACTGTCCCGCCGTATATGGGAGATAGCTTTGCCCAGAAAAACTATTGTTAATCTGAACCAGTCCTATGGTTATGTTAGGCTGCGTAAGCATCATATATTCAGAAAGGCCCGCGAAATTTTAGCTGATGTGCCATTTCCGCCTTCACAGCATCCGGTGCCCAAGCTGGTTTATTTGGCCACACCATTTCGTAAGCACGAGCAGCAATTGAAACTGGAGTTGGATAAAAATATTTCTCAAGTGCAGGCGTTGCTGGGCAAGTCGTATGTTTAAATCCCATTCTAGAAACCTGTATAGAATTTTTGATGCCTAGCGATTCAACAACTGAAGCTAAAATTTCTGCACCAGCACCACAAATTGTCCATGCATTGTCAACAACCAGAAGGCGCTTCGTTCTACTAACTGAAGCAACAATTGTATCTATATCGAGAGGTACTAGTGAAATTGGGTCGAGAACCTCGGCGGAAATACTAACCTCTTCAACAAGCTCTCTAGCCTTCATGGCTTCAATTACCATCGCTGATATTGCTACAATTGTTATATCTTCACCTTTACCTACAGTGCGAGTTTTACCAAATTCAACGGTATATGGATGCTTCGGCACTAAAGCATCCGTATAGTACAAATGTCTTTGTTCGATGAACACCACAGGATTGTTATCTCTAACTGCTGATATCATGCAACCCTTCGCATCGAATGCATTTGATGGCGCGACAACCTTCACTCCTGGCACATGCATAAACATCGAATGCAGAGACTGAGAATGCTGTGCCCCTTGTCCCCATGAACGACCCACAATTACACGCACAACCAAAGGAACTGAAAGTTGACCATCATACATGTAATGCGCTTTTGCCGCCATATTTATTAATTGGTTCATACACAATAATAAGAAGTCCATCCTAATATGGATGTGTATTGGCCTCATTCCTGCCATCGCAGCTCCAATTGCAACTCCGGTTATGGCATCTTCTGACAACGGAGTTGTTATAACTCTTTCAGGACCAAATTTTTCCACAAGGCCACGCGTGGAACCTAATATAGCCTTGTGATCAGCAACGTCTAACCCAATTACAAAAACGTTTGGGTCAACAGACATCTCTTGGTCCGTTGCTTCTAGTATAGCATCACCATACAATAGAATTCTATTGCTTATATTTTTAGCCTGCGAAGACATTTTTATCTAACATGTTTGGATCCGGCCAATTACTAGCTTCTGCATATTCGATTGCGGCCACAATGTCGTCTTCTATAGAGGCATCAATTGATAGCCGCATCTGCTCATCAAGCATCTCGCCAACTTTTTCCATTTGGTCATTTTCAACCCACTTTCTCAATTCAGCTCGGTCACGATAACCTTGGTCAAAGTCTTCATTAGGGCCTACATGTTCCCTCCAACGATACGCCATACATTCAATAAATCCCGGCCCTTTGCCTACCCGAATATTCTCAACCATCTTATTTGCTGAGTCACGAAGGGTGAAAATATTACCGTCCGCTACTTGTGAGGTGTAAATGTCAAAAGTTTCTACTCTTTCACAAAGTGCTTTTGTTACCCAACGACTTTCAATTGGTGCATGGATTGCCAGTCCATTATTTTCACAAACAAAAAGGACTGGCAACTTTAACAATGACGCAAAATTAAGGCTCTCAAAAAACACGCCCTCTTCAGTGGCACCATCACCAAAAAAACAGACAACGATTTGATCAGAGCCCTTATTTTTAGTTGCTAAGGCATAGCCAACGGCAACCGGAATAGTGGTTCCAACAACAGCTGAACAGCCTAAAACATGATTTTCCATGTCAACTAAGTGCATAGATCCCCCCTTTCCCCCTGCACATCCGTCTGCTTTTCCAAAGAGTTCTGCCATCATTTTATTCAGACTTCCGCCCGCAGCCATATACGCTGCATGCCCTCTGTAAGTTCCCGATACAATATCATCATCGTTAAGAACTGAAGTTATGCCGACGGCTATAAATTCCTGCCCAATCGACAAGTGAACCGGGCTCTTAATTTTATCTGTTGGATAAATTTTAGATATTTCTTCTTCAGTACGCCTGATAAGGCGTAAAGATCTATATATTCCTTCAAGCGATTCGTCTTGCATATCTACCACTTAGGATCATTCTATAGAGCTAAAAAAAGACCCCCCTGGTGTAAACAGAAATATATCAGAATGCAATGTTCGAACGACACTGTCGTCGCGGTGCATTGTGGCTAGGGTTAAAAAAAATAATAGCAAATCCTTTGCATTTGTGTTAATCGCCCCAGTCACTTGACAGAATGATACGTTGAAAATATCGGTCGGTTTGCTTTTAAAATCACCAGAACGTTTCTCAGTTCCAGTTGCATTTTCTATAGATAACGGTCCTGAAGCAATGAATACTAAAAACTCAGATTATCCCGTAACAAAGTCTACTAATTCTGATGGCGAGCAAACCATTACATTGTTATTACCCACACTGAATGAAATTAATGGTATGAGATTGATTATACCTCAATTACAGGTCGATCTATTTGACGAAATTATTGTTTTAGATGGCGGGTCGGCAGACGGAACTATCGAGTATGCGAAGTCACAAGGGCTGAGGGTTATAAGACAAAAACGTAAAGGGTTAGCTGCCGGAATTTACGATGCAGTCTACGAGATGCAAACTGATTACGTTATCGAATTTAGCCCTGACGGCAATTGCCTAGTAGAACATCTCCCGGAGTTAGTATCTAAACTTAAGGCTGGTTTCGACCTTGTGGTCGTTTCCCGGTACTTACCTCCTGCTTTTTCGGAAGACGACACTTTAATAACTGGTATTGGTAATTTTTTATTTACTCGAATGTTTCGGCTTTTAGGCCAAAGTAAATGCACCGATGTCCTAGGTATCTTTCGAGGTTATCGCTGCAGAATTCTTAGATCCAAAGACTTCAAGCATTTTCTACTAGGGCCAGTTCTCGAGCCACTAACATCAGGGTACTGTGCCATAAAAAAACTGAGGATTTGCGAGATACCAGGCATTGAAAAAGCTAGGGTCGGTGGAGAAACAAAAAATTTCATCCCGTATAATGGAACATGTATTTTATTAATGTTTCTTCGATTGATGCTTTTTAAATTAACAGGCTGGAAACTTTAACTAATTTTATTTGACAAATTTTAAACTTAATCGAACCAATACACTTCAGTTTTTATAAAGTTGAATTGATTTACAATTAGCTAAGATTAAGTTGAGTTAAAGCCTCTGAGCACTATATTTGGTCCGATAGATAAGTACATTATTGAGTAGGTATCCATAATATGTCCAAACAAGTTTTCAACTTTCCTAATAAAGATTTTGCCGCTTCAAAAGCGACGATAACTGTAATTAAAAATAATTGTGATATTATCTGCCTCCCAAATTTGCGGCCTTAAATAAATTTGTTATGCAATTCACGTTATTTTTTAAAATTCTAATAACTTTTAAATAGCACAACTATTTTATGATCATAAGCCGGACCCCGTTTCGTATTTCCCTATTTGGTGGAGGAACCGATTACCCTGCATGGTCGTCAAAATTTGGAGGTACCGTAATAGGTACAACGATAGACAAGTATTGCTACATAAATGTTCGTGTTCTTCCCCCATTTTTCGATCACAATCATCGCATTGTTTGGTCAAAAATCGAGCTTGTGAATGAAATCGACGAAATTGAACATCCTGCAGTTCGTTCTATATTGACGGACTATGGCATCACTAAAGGAATGGAAATCGCCTATAACGCTGACTTACCAGCTAGATCTGGTCTAGGCTCAAGTTCCTCATTTATTGTCGGCCTCTTAAATGCTTTATCCGCTTTAAATGGATCGATGATTTCCAAAAAGAAACTCGCACAGGAAGCTATTCGTCTAGAGCAAGACGTAATGAAGGAGTCTGTAGGTTGCCAGGATCAAATTTGGGCGGCCTATGGCGGAATAAATAAAATTAATTTCCGGAAAGACGGAAGTTTTAACGTGTCGCCCATCATTTTAACGAAACAACGGAAGATAGACCTTCATAGTTCGATGATGTTATTTTTTACAGGTTTTTCACGACACGCGAGCGAAATAGCCGCAACACTTATAGAAAACATTAACAAAAAGGAACGCCATCTTCACCAAATTCACTCTTTTGTCGAAGATGCACTTAAGATACTCCAAAATTCTTCCTCTGCTATCGATGACCTTGGAGAACTGCTTGACCAGTCGTGGAGAATGAAACGCGAACTTGCCAATGGCGTCACGACTTCTAATATTGACGAAATTTATAATGCGGGGATAGAAGCCGGTGCAATTGGAGGGAAATTACTCGGCGCTGGTGGCGGGGGCTTTATATTGTTCATAGTACAACCGGAAAATCGCGAAGCTGTAAAAAGACGCTTAAAAAAACTCATACATGTTGAATTTGAATTTGATACAAGCGGCAGTAAGATCGAAGTTTTCCAACCAGGATAAAGACGTTGGGTATTTTATTAAATACTGCTTTTTACCGTCTGGCGAACATTATTGAGTAGATGTTCCACGCTTTGTTCGAAATTGTACCTTGGGCTCCATCCTGTTTCTTTCTCAAATTTTGAGATATCAGGAATTTGCAGAGTGACATCAACAGGACGAAAGAGCGCCGGGTCCTCAAAAGTCTTTATGGGGCAATACGCCTTTTCTTTTAAAATTTCCAGAAATTCCCCAACTCTTACAGTCTTATTCCCACCTATATTATAGGCTTCGCCGGGCTTTCCCTTTTCAGTGGCAACCCAGTAGGACTCCATCGCATCTCGGACATCAATAAGAGTTCTAATGGAATCTAGATTACCATGCCTTAACTCTGACTGGAGCCCTAATTCAATTTTCGCAATTTGCATAGCGAACGACGTTGCAAATAGATCAAACCTTCTTGGATTCAGATAGGAAAACATTCGAGTGCGAATAATCCTCATGCCGTAACTCAAAAAATAGGTATACCCAAGCAAGTCCTGCGCAACTTTCGAGACTGCATAAGGGCTAGATGGTTTCATGGGACAATTTTCATCAATAGGGATATTTTCAAGCTCAACTTGGCCATACACCTCTGAAGTTGAACAGAGCTGGATTGTGGGCCTTATCTTAAGGTAACGAACTGCTTCAAAAAGGTTAAGGGTGCCCATTATATTATTCTGCATAACCGAGGCTGGCGTGGTAAAGGAAGCCTGTACATTGGCATGCGATGCTAGATGAAAAATATAATTTGGCTGGGACTTGTCTAACGCCTCCAACACCGATGCAAAATCGTTTAAATCACACTCATGCAAAACAATCTTATCAGCAACACTCGTCAAGTTATTCTGCGAAGCGGTGCTATGCCATCGACAAATACCATGTACTACAAAATCTTTTTGTGTGTTTACAATATATTCAGCTAGAAAGCTTCCTCCAGAACCAGATATACCCGTAATTAATGCCGTCTTATATGACTTTTTTAGTTTGGTCATTTCCATTCCCACGATTTAATAATTGACCAGACCTGTAACGTTTCCTTTAAGCTCAATTATTCGTATACAAAGAATTGCTGATCATCTGATACCCTTTAATGAGTTCTTGTATTCCGTCGTCTAAGGAATGTTTTGCTCTAAATCCGGTAGATTCAATTTTGTCGTTAGAGACGATGTAGTCTCTTTTATCAGGGTCCTGACCTATTTCTGCTTCGAGAAAAATGAATCCAGGGATGTGTCTCCTTATAACTTCGCAGAGTTCTCTCTTCGAGAGGTTCGCATCCGAAAGACCGACGTTATAAGCCTCACCTTTTAATTTCCCAAATTGGCGAAGTCCATGCATAAATACGTTGGTTACATCACGCACATGAATATAGTTACGTTTAAAATGGCTCTCAAAAAGAACAACTGTGCGGTCGGTTTTAGCTCGATAAACAAAGTCATTAACTAAAAGGTCAAGCCTCATACGAGGAGACATGCCAAACACTGTTGCCAAACGAAAGCTTATAGAGTTTTCTCGAGAAAGAATAACCTCCTCAATTTCCACCTTGTGCCTCCCATATAAGGATACCGGGCGCAAAGGGGTATTTTCTGTGCATAATACATCCTTTTCTCCAACCCCATAACCACTGTTAGTTATAGGCGCTAATACCATTTGGTCTGAGCTCAACATTTCAAGCAGCATTTTTTGCGCATCAAAATTCAGCGATCTCGCCCCAATTGGGTCTTTTTCGCATATCGGGGCTCCTACTAGCGCGGCTAAAGGAATGATCACATCAGCCTTACTGACCAGGGGTCTCAATTGATCTTCCTGCCTCGCATCTCCATTTATCAACGAAAAATTTTCCGCCGCACAAACGTGTGACAGGCTATTCTGCCTATACATAAAATTGTCTAATACAGTTACGTTGTGTCCAGAAGCTAATAACTCTGGGACCATTATAGCGCCAATATATCCAGCGCCACCCGTGACTAAAATTGATAGTTTCTCCAAAAGTTACCTACAAGCTTTATCCAAAATTTCATAAAGTTTTTCGACCTGTATGGTCAGGTCAGCAGGGTAGTTCCCAACGAAAAACCCCTGATAATGCGCCCTATCCGTATTAGGTGCTCCTCCTCCAACAATAGTGTGGTTATAGTATTTCATAACATCATTCCTCAGGATATTTCCTCCAGTTATAATTCGGTGCTCAATTTTTGCTTCACTCAAGTTGGCTAATACTGTTTGGCGCTTAAATTGATCACTAAGTATAATCGGAAAACTAAAAGACGAACCTATACCATTCTGAGTTTGTATGTGGAATCGTGGGTCTTCTTTAAACATAGATTCAAATAAATTTAAATTTTTTCTTCTTATGTTCGTCATTGTTGGTAGCTTCTTAAGCTGTTCGAGGCCAATTGCCGCATTTATCTCAGTAGGTCTCACGTTGTAGCCTGGAATGATAAATCTATACTGCTCAAAAAAGTCGTCATCTTTTTCTTCAAAAATCGGCGAGCTCCTTGGAAGGTCCCGGGTCCATCCATGGGCTCTTAACGCTTTTGCTAGGTGGAACAATTCCATATCATCCATAAGCAACATGCCACCCTCAATTGTTGAAATGTGATGGGAAAAGAAGAAACTAAATGTCGAAATATCTCCAAAGCTTCCTGTCTTCTCTCCATCTAACTCCGCATCAAGCGATTCACAATTATCTTCAAAAAACCAAAGATTATGATTATTGGCGAAAGCTCTTAGAGTATCCAATGCGCATGGATTACCTAAAATGCTTACTCCTGTAATCGCTCTAGTTTTTGACGTTAGCGCTGCTTCAAGCTGTCCCGTATCAATACCTAGGTTATCAATATCTATATCCACGAATCTAAGTTCCAAGCCATATTGCTGAAAAGGCGAATACGTAGTGGACCATGCAAGCGTTGGCACTATAACTTCATCGCCTCTATTTAGTTTTCGAGAACGATGGTTGCAAAAGGCAGCGATAGCTATCAGATTGGCTGAAGAGCCAGAATTTACCATTACACCATATTTGCGTTTATGATACCGCGCAAATTCGTGTTCAAACCTTGCCACCTGTTCACCCGCAGTAAACCGGTCACTGCTGACAACTTTTTTAATAGCCTCAACTTCTTCATCACCCCAGGTGCTTGATGTCATCGGATAAAATGTAGACATTGTCTTTTAGTCAACTATGTATAGTGGCACGTGGTGTGCGTCTGATCGAAACAACGTGAAGCAAACGAGCAATAAAAGGGAATTGGACTTGAAAGAACAGACTCGCATTTTCCGGGCAGAGTTTATACCTTCATTGACGGGAGTCAAATTTGAAAGTTTACAACCAAGCCCACTAAACATAGCTATTTTCTAAAAAACTAGAACCTCTTTTAGCAGTTTTTATAAGACAACATACGATGATAGAAAGAACCGCCAAACTCAAAAATGTTATCATTATTAGTGGTGCAAGCCGAGGAATTGGGGCAGCTACAGCATTGCTGGCTGCAAAAAAAGGATACGCTGTATGTGTAAACTACAAATCCGCAAAAAAAGCCGCTAAAGTAATAGTAGATAAAATTGTCAGTGATGGGGGGAGCGCAATTTCGGTATTAGCAGACGTCAGCAACGAAAAAGATGTTAAGCGTTTAGTCGAAAAAACACTGACCAGCTTTGGAAAAATTGACGCATTAGTCAATAATGCGGGAATTTCTGGTCCTAGAGCCAAACTCACCGAAATTACCACAACTACCCTGAATGAAGTGATAGGCACTAATTTAATTGGCCCTTTGCTCTGCTGCCGTGAAGTTCTCCCGCACATGTATAAAAGACGGAGCGGCTGCATCGTCAACGTTTCGTCACAAGCCGCCTTCACCGGTGGGCATAATCTTTCCCATTACGCAGCTACTAAAGGCGCTATAAATTCGATGACGCTCGGGCTTGCACGTGAAGCTGCCGAGTTTGGTATCCGTGTCAATGCGATTAGTCCGGGTATTGTTTCAACTGCAATGAACGATGTTAATGATCAAACGCCCATATCTTCACAGAAGCTATCTGCGCCTGACGAGATTGCAGAAATTATAATGTGGTTACTATCCTCAAGTGCTTCTTGCGCCAATGGAACAATTCTTCCCATTCATAGCTTATAAAATTTTATAGAGGATCAGGGCATGACAACGCAAAAAATTCTAGTTTGCGGCGCATCCGGTTTCATCGGCCGCAATATGATTGAAAATTTATCTTCCCTTCCGGCATTTAGCGTGCATGCCGTTTATTTTAAAAGTGATCCTATTCCTATTAAAGGAGTAACATGGCATCGTGCTGATTTACGAGACGCGAATTCTTTATCAAAATTATTGGATAATGTTGATATCGTTATCCAAGCTGCGGCGACCACATCTGGCTCCAAAGATATTATTAACAAACCTCATATGCATGTTACTGATAACGCCGTTATGAACTCGCTACTCCTGCGTGCCGCTTTTGAGGCAAAAATAAAACATTTTATCTTTTTTAGTTGTACAATTATGCTTCCATCCAGCCCAAAACCACAAAAAGAAGATGACTGGGATATCAACAAAGAAATTCTACGGCCATATTTTGGCGCGGGCTGGTCAAAGATTTATATTGAGAAAATGTGCGAGTTTTATGCGCATCAAAGTACCACAAAATTCACCGTAATTAGACATTCAAATATCTATGGCCCTCATGACAAGTTCGATCTAGACCGTAGTCATGTGTTCGGAGCAACGATTACCAAATGCATGACGGCAAAAAATGGTGAAGTGCAGGTTTGGGGAGATGGCGAAGAGACAAGAGATTTCTTGTTCGTTAGCGACTTGATTGAATTTGTACACCTTGCAATTGCCAAACAACCTACTCAGTTTTCTATATTTAACGTAGGCTCAGGCACTTCAATAAGTGTGAAAGAACTTGTCGAAAGTGTGATTTCTGAAAGCAAAAAAAACCTCTCTATAAAGTTTCTACCGAATAAGCCCACAATCAAATCCTCCATTAATCTCGATTGTGATAAAGCACGTAGAGACCTTGGCTGGCGTCCTAAAACATCTCTTAAAGCCGGTATAAAAAAAACACTCGCATGGTGGGTTAAGGAATATTCAAAATAAGTTCCCGCTAAATCCAGAAATTCGTTAGCAATGCTTCAAGCATATAAATCTACGGATTTTAGCGTATGTAAATTTTTTCTTTCTACTGCGAGTGCACATATACGGTAACCGGCGTCAATGATTGACAGAGAATGCGTGAGAGCGGTAACTCAGCCATAGATGGAATATCACGTGCGTCACGGTAAACCTCATTTTTCTTTACTCCGGAAACAATCAAAAAAATATGCTTACTGGACAAAAGTGTTGGTAAGGTCAGACTGAGCCGGTCAAATGGTGCCGTCGTCGCACGCGTAGCTACTACACCTATGTGCTGTGCTCCGAGTTCCTCTCCGCTCGGAAACAAGGATGCAATATGCCCGTCTTCACCAAAGCCCAGGTAAACTATATCTGGCCTAGATTTTAATGCTGACTCTTCAGAAAGTGTCTTAAATGAGGCGCTTTGAGCGTTATCCCTCAGCAGCATAGTCCGAACTAGGTTTTCATTGCTAAAATAGCTATTGGAGGAAACGCACCTTTCATCCGTCAAAGTAACCGTCACATTGTGCCACGGAAGATTTTGCTTAGCTAACCGTGGAAAAATTTTCCTTGGCGTCCGGCCACCTCCAACCGCAAACACCACGCCACCATTTTCGTTACAGAACGCTTTGATTAGTGAAGCCATGTCTTTAGCTATAGCTGATACAGCGGAATCGAAGTTTGTAAAAAAAAAATTCTTTCATTATAGGCTTATCAAAACACTTGCGGACTTGTCATAACCAAGCATCAAGGTTAATCAATTGCAAACTCAAACTGGACGGGTGAATAGAATTGGCGAAAACACAACACTCCCGTCTCGACCATGTTTCTGCCACACTCGTTGGGACTGCTATACCCATGCTGGTTTTTGGGCGAGTAGTACTTGGAATTGTTTTTGGCCTTGGCATTTTATTTCTAATTTTAAGTAACCCCAAAGGTCAGACCTGGGGGTACGTTCTCACTCAATTTAAAAGGCCACTCGGCGTCGCGGTCTCTATTACTGCTTTTGTTTGGATAGTTAGCTCGTTTGGCTCAGTATTTCCAGTCCGTTCTTTGGAGGCAACATGTAGGTCTATTTTTTTTATCATCTTAGGTACGATAGTTTTCGCTGCGTTGAAAGATAAATATCAGTTAAAACAAATCTGTATCCGAGCATTTATTACTTCCAGTTTTATAGCAGTATTCTTAGCCCTTATCGAAATGTCCCTATTGCCCCAGCTATACTGGTTATTGAAGTTAAAAGGCTGGCAGGAAACACCTATAATGCCCCACGCCTTCAAAGGCTTTTCTTCACTTGCTGTCCTACTTATACCCGTAATAGCGGTCTCAGCTTGGCGTCAATCTTGGTTATGGCGCGGAATAGGGGCTGCAGCCATACTGGGATTTGGGGTTCTAGTATGGAATAGTTATAATCGGGCCGCGATAGCAGGATTGCTAGCCATGCTCCCAGTTATAGCTTTCCTAACCCTAACTCGACCAGGAGGTCGCATCATCGCAAGCGGTGTGCTTATTGTTTTCGGCGGTTTGCTTGTTGCGATTTTAGATTGGCTAAAAACCTCCAGAACATTAGTGGTGTCTAAACTCGAACCATTGGGAGATTGGCCTTTGCCAATCTGGCTAATAGACTTTCAACGCCAAACCATCTGGGAGTATGCCTTTAATATAACACATAGTGCTCCTTGGCTCGGAATTGGTGCGAACACTATCAATTTCTCCCCAGGTGCAGATCAACCCTTACCTGGAAATGAAACACTGCACATAATACCGGCACATCCGCATAATTGGTTTTTTGAAATCTTGGCAGAAACAGGCAGCATTGGTCTTATTGCTATGATGGTTTCTGCCACATTAGCAGCATACCATTTTATTCGATTGTATAAACGGTATGGCGATAGTTCTTCTGTCGCCGCCCTCACAATTATGGCTGGTTACTGGGTATCGGGTTTATTCAACTACTCCTACTGGTCAGCCTGGTGGCAAGTATCGTTTGTATTATCCATTGCACTGGTTTCCTCTATCCACCATCTTGATCACACCTCAAAAGTTTGGAGCAAAACTTGAATGGATATTCTGAGGAAATTATCAATTAATCTAGTATTAATAGCTCTCGGTTTCGCTATCGCATTTTTTGTATTTGAATATGCAGTGCGTTTCACCTATCCAAAATTTGATCCATCCGGCCACATACATTTTACAGAGTCCGCCGATGGTGTAGTCCTCGTAAAAAAGCATGGCCTTCAGAGACAAGTGAAAAACACTGGAGACTATGACGTAACGGTGTATATAAATAAACTAGGGTTACGAGAGAGAAAAAACCTTGCTGATGCCAAACCGACTGATTACTTCGTCGTTGGCGATTCGTTTTCATTCGGGTGGGGCGTTGAGGAAAAGAACCGCTATTCAAATAAATTACAAAGAATTCTACGTAACCATAAAATTTTTAATATCAGTACTACGACAAATTTCAGCGGTTATGATCGCTTGATTAAATATTCAAGAAAGAATGGTGCTAATATTAAAAACCTAATTATAGGCGTTTGTATGGAGAACGATCTACGATACTATGGCCTAAAAGAAGAAAGCACCCCTAAAAAAGGAGAACAAAACCCTTTGCGGAAGTTTATAAGTCTAGCAACCATCAAGACTTATTTGACCAGTAATTCCGCTGCTTATTTTTTCATAACATCAATAATTCAAAATACAAAATGGCTTAAAAACATTGCTGTAAAGGTTGGTGTTATTACCCCAAACCTTCATGGCATTAACTATCATAGTTTCGATATTGACCTAATTAAATCTTCAGTTCAAAAACTACGAGAGATATCAGCTCCGTTTAATACAATTGTTTTAATTATTCCATCACGGGCTTTATGGGTGGGTCGGAAGGAAAAGCGTCGCGCTACGGACCAAACTCACAATGTGTTTGTAAATCTCGTGAGAAACCAGGGAATCAAAGTCGTTGACCCAAGAATGCATATGGAATCAACCAATAACCCACTAAACTTTCATTTCAAAAATGATGGTCACTGGAATGAAACGGCACATAGCCTAGCAGCTAGCATGCTAGCCAAAACCATAAAACAATAAGTCATTCTTTTTTGGATCTTCAGTACTGAACGAACGCACAATATATATTACCTTCTCGAACTATTTGTTCTTATATTTAGATAAATAGAAAAGCAGGCTTATTGTTCTCTTAAATCTTTAAATATGGTCAACAACCCTCGATTTATTATACCGCGTCGCCAGTATATTCACACTTTTCTTTACAAGAAAAACATATGAAAACAAACACAATAATAATAAAGGTGTTGTACCAACCATTACAGAAAAATTTGATTCTGGATAAACCCATGGAAATAGAATAACTACACCTATCATGGCTTTTGCAGGTGCACCATTTCTCGTGTTTAATACTCTATCAAAAAATGCAAAAGCTGCACCAAAAAATATCATTCCAAATATCATCCCCAATCGTCCAAAATTTCCATAGAGTTCAACTAGCCAAGGAATATTCACCGATGTCGATTGGTGAGTCCCCCAATAACGAACACCATAAGTCCCAGCAAAGTTCTCCTTCGGTTTATCCGGCCAAAAAAACCTAGGAACCAAAGCACCGACAAGAGGTCTATAGCTATCTCCTTTCCAGTACGGGAAATTAGCTGGTGTTTGCTCCATTGTTCCAGACAAGAGTGTTATGTGCGCAAAGCGATGACGCCACCGACGTTTATTAGGGTCACCTGTCTTATTTTTAGGAATGTTGATTGATACTTCAGGAATATCGACCGGCGAATACCCGGTTATTCTCTTCAGTATTATAGCCCAAAAAAGACCCGCCTTTTGCGCCACATTATAATGGCTGTAAATTGGAGAATCATCATTTTGAATATGCGAAAGCGTTGTCCAAGTCATCCCTCTAAACATAAAGACGGTGTCATAACCTACTAAGATAAAAACCCCCGCTATAATGAGGATTTTCCATGGTATTTTACGCCTAACGTAGAAAAGAGCTAGAAAAACAATAACCAGGTAGAATAAAATCTGGCTTAAAGAACCATGGGATAAAATCTTTAATAAAACTAAGGGATATAAAATACCCAACACTATAATAGATTGATAAAGAGAAATTTTCCGTGTCATCGCTAAATATATAAATAATCCTAGGCCCAAAAAGCCCATAGGATGTAAAAGTTGCTTAATAGACGGTAGCGTTTGAAAAAAAGGAATAAAATGATACGCAAAATGTAGAGCTAGTGCACCCCACGCCATGGAAATAAGTTGCTCTTTTTCAAATTTAGACCCCTTGTCGCCTGCGTTGGGAAAAAACCTGTAAAGCAAGTACCTAAATGAATAAAAAGTGGCAATATAAGCACCGATAGATAGAAATGTATAAATTAAAGCCTCAAGAGAGAATGCTGCATCCAAGCCGTTAAAGGCATATTGATAAAATAATACTGTATCAAGTCTTCCAAGGAGGTGTAGTTGTTGATCGCTCCAAAATAACCCTGCTGAAAAAACAGGTGCCCCAAAAAATACGGCGTAGTAGATACAAGACGACTCGAAAAAGGGTATCGCCGAACGGGAACCCGCGCGAAAGTACAAAACCGCTGGCAAAACGCTAAATAATATTACGGCTGATGCAAGCACGGCATGTTTTTGACTTGGCGCAAATTCTAACGAAACCGCGATTAAAAATAGAATGAGCCCCAGTACTACTAAAGGGCGAATTTTTTTCATAGCTTTGGGGCTTTCAAAATTAAATTCCAAAACTTCTATTCATTATATCAGCACAATATAGGCTCTTGTGATTGATTAAAGTCCAATCTCACGTGAAAAATCTAAGCAATATTATTTTTGCATCCACCAAAAAACGTATTCTATTAATAGTCTTTTATAATTCTACTTGTTTTTCCATTATCCAAAAGTTTAACCCCCCTCGTCAGCTGAATATTAAAGATAATAGTTAACAATTATAAGTGATGCGCCTAATATACAAAATAGTCCCAAAAAAGGCTCAGCGCTTTTACTATTCATTCTGTATTTTACTTTATTAGAGGTAATTATTTGATGCATATTGTGTTCTTTGACAATTTCTTTGATAACAACTCACGATAGTATTTGATTTTAAAATGGTTAATAGTGCCTCGGCCTAATTATGAAAAAACTGATAATTCAAATCCCCTGCTTCAATGAAGAAGAAACGCTTGGACAAACATTATCTGAATTACCAAGAAAGCTTGATGGTATAGAAAAAGTTGAATGGCTTATTATTAATGATGGATCAACAGACGGAACAACCTCTGTTGCGGAGGCACATGGAGTTAACCATATAATCAACTTGCCACACAACTTAGGCTTAGCCCGTGGCTTCATGGTTGGTATCGAAGAATCCCTCCGCTTAGGTGCTGACATTATTGTTAATACCGATGCCGATAATCAATACCGTGCCTCCGATATTCCAAAATTACTAGCTCCTATTCTCCATGAAAATGCTGATATGGTTATTGGTGCCAGACCAGTAACTAATATAACTCATTTTTCGACCCTAAAGAAAATGTTGCAACTAATTGGAAGCTGGGTTGTACGTGTTATCAGTGGTACTGATGTAAAAGACGCGCCTAGCGGTTTTCGCGCCATTTCAAGAGATGCCGCTATGCGGCTCAACGTTTTAAACACTTACACCTATACTCTAGAAACAATAATACAAGCCGGTCGTAAAAATATGCGCGTAGTCTCTGTTGATGTTGGAGTAAATGGTGACTTAAGACCATCACGACTGGTAAAAAGCACCCTAAATTATGTTGCGCAATCTATCATAACGATACTGCGTATCTTTATGATATATCGTCCGTTAAAATTCTTTATGATTCTTGGAACAATTCCTTTTTCAATAGGCTTTATAATTGGTTTACGGTGGCTTTTCCTATTCTGGTTTTTTCTCGAACCTGGTCGGACTCACGTCCCAAGCCTGATACTAGCTGCAATTCTTATGTTGATTGGATTCCAAACCTATGTTCTGGGATTGGTAGCTCACCTCTTGAGCGTAAATCGTACGTTATTGGAGGAGGTAAGACTACGCCTTAGACGAGCTGAACTCAAAAGCAGTAAATAGAATTTACAAATTATGACACCATGGGAGCGACTACAAAATGAAGTTATAGAGCCCGGCAACTGTTTTTTTTGTGGAGCATGCGTTGGACTTAACCCAGAAATTCTTACATTTTCTGAAACTGAAAATGGTCCTGTTCCAAAACTTAAGTACTCAGAAAATAATTTTAAGCCAGAGAAGTTGGAACTAGCTTGGGCT
Organism: Magnetovibrio sp.; assembly: GCA_002721825.1. Taxonomy (GTDB): domain Bacteria; phylum Pseudomonadota; class Alphaproteobacteria; order Rhodospirillales; family Casp-alpha2; genus TMED8. Next base: position 93,885 of record PBLS01000043.1, on the reverse strand, counting down.
GTCTGTCCAGGTAGGGGGATTCCTTTCCCAGAACTATTTCGACTTCAAAACCCCAAATTTTTTTCTTGGTTAATCGGCCCATATGAAAATATATTTTTATCTCATGCAACTGATCCAAAGATTAGATTAGAAGCGGCATCGGGAGGAGTTATATCTCGCGTTCTTATCCATCTTCTAGATTCTGCTGCGATAGATGGCGCCGTCGTTTTACAGCAGGGTCGTGAAGACCCTGAAACTGCAACCCCGTTTATTGCAACAACTAAAGAGGAGATACTTCTTGCTCGCCAAAGCGTATACGCGGTTACACCTACTCTAACTATTCTAAATGAAATTGACGCGTTTCCAGGAAAACTTGCATTTGTAGGTCTCCCCGAACAAGTAGCAGCTATCCGCATGCTACAAGCCGCAGGTTACCCGGCTGCATTAAAAATTGTTTATGTGCTAGGGCCTTATACTGGCACAAATATGTATTCTGGTGCTATTAGAGCATTTTTATCTGGCCAAGGCGTCTCTGAGAAAGTTCCTATTGAATCTATTCGATGGCGGGCTGGTGCATGGCCAGGACACCTTGATGTAACGACTGCAGATGGTCAAAGTTTTAAAGCGGAAAAATTTTATTATAATTACCTTATCCCTTTTTATATTTCCCGCAACTCTCAAATCATTCCCGATTTTACAAACGAACTTACAGATATTTCAGTCGGCGATGCGTGGGAACCAATCCTTGAGAAGCAAGGCATTGGGCATTCAGTTGTCATTGCTCGAACTAAAGAAATGCATAAGATTTTAGCCGATTTAAGTTACAGTAATGAACTTTATCTGGACCCCATACCTATTAGTAAGGCTTTTTCAATGCATGGTCACATGCTAGATTTTAAGAAGCGTGGAACTTTTATTAGACTGGCCTCGCAAGAGCAAAGAGGGGACCCTGTGCCCGATTTTGGTTATATCCCCCAAAAAATCCCTTATTCACGAAAGCTAATCGAATCCATCATTTCGGCACAATTTTCTATCGGCAGAACAAACGCCGCTCGTAAAGTTTTGCATTATATTCCCGTTTCTGTACTCGGCCCAGCTTTTAATATTTTACGCAAAGTATGGAAATATATCTCAAAACCAGGGAAACGGAGAGGACTTGTCGACTGCCGATTTATCATCAACGATAATCGAGAGCGTTGGCAAGAAATAAATTCGTCTGCGAAGGTAATTAGTCATGACCTTAATTGAGGAGGAGTTTCTTGATTACGCTCGTCGAGCCACCCCACGGGTTCTAACACAAATGGACCGAGACCCGATGTCGCCAACGTTTGGGTGTTTTGATAGAAATTATTGGCATTATAAGATAAGAGACTTTCCCTCATCTATTCTGCAACAAGGTGTAGTTGTCCTGGATTCTATTCTTCGTGGCTCCATAGAGCGCTCCGTATCAAAGGAGTTAATAGAAAGCTGGATCGTCGGCGCAATTCGAGCTTTAGTCCGCCAAACTCGCTGGAGCGGTAGTGTAGATGAATATTATCCTTATGAACGAAGCTATCCCGCTGCTGCTTTCAGTCTGTATGCTATCGGGTATGTTTTGTGGCGATGGCCTTTGGAAAGTCCTCCACCTCTGAAAACTGAAGACTGGCGCGGCTTACGCCGCTTGGCCCGAGGTTTGATCTTAAGCACGGAAACACAAGCAAGCAATCAACAAGCAGCCGGATTAGCCGGGATAGCCCTCGCTACACTTTTGCCAAACCTCCATCTTGATGCTGAAGCACATCATACGTTGTCAGATAAGTTTTTTTCAACGCAGCATCCTGAGGGGTGGTTTCCAGAATATGGTGGCCCAGATTTTGGATATCTAACAGTAACGATTGATGCCCTTATCGATTTTCATGATGCAACTGGTGACGATAGAGCCATAATAGCAATAGACCGTGCTGTGGAATTTCTATTACAGTTAATAGGGTCAGATGGAAATCTACCGTGGACTATCAATAGTCGTAATACCGATTATGTAGTTCCATATGGTCTTGTTAGAGCAGCTTCACGCAATCCTGCGGCTGCGTGGCTAGTCCACCAACTATTTAATGGGATCAATACTCCTGAGCATTTCTTTAATTCGATCGATGATCGCTACCATTGCCACTATATTTTTGGAAGCTTGGTCAAGGCTATGCCTCACCTGAAAAAAATGATGCCAGCGCAAACTCCTAAACTCCCCGAATACAAATGGTTCGAAGGGTGCGGCTACTGGATTCGCAGGGTCCATAAAGGCAATACGACGGTGTTTTTTAGCGCCAATAAAGGTGGGCTAATTCGGATACAGCGTAAGGGCGAAGCACCCATCATCGATAATGGTTGGCGCATAAATAAAAAAAAGGTCGTATGGACGAGCAATTGGTGGTCTAAGAATTGGGCAGTCGCTGTCACGGGCGAATCCGTCTGTATTTCTGGTAATTTGCATCGTGTACGCTATTTTTCTCCCCACCCGCTTTTACACCTACTCCTAAGGGGCGCCTCATTGCTGACCTTTGGAAAGATTGTAAAAATCCTAAAATGGCTAATGATTTTTCGACCATATAGCCAAACTGGCCCTAAATATACCCGCAGCATTTGTTGGTTGGAGGATCATCTTGAAATAAATGATAAAATAGCTCCTTTTTATGGTGCTTCCGCCGAACAAGGCCCTAGGCAAAATCATAGGCATGTCGCGAGTGCGGACAACTATTCTAATGAAGAGTCATTTTGCTATCCTAAACCCAAGAGACTTTTTTCCCTTAATGAAGGGCTCGACAAGCAATACATTTGGCCAAACGGGGCATAGTTAAATCAATGTGTTAATCTTTGGACTATCCCGTCTGTGAAGTTTGGGCTATGCTCAACGAGTTAAATTTCACGCGCATAAGTGTCGTTTAACTCTCCAGACTGAACGGACCGTAACTTGTGAAGCTGGCAATTTTAAAGTTCTGGAAACAAACGGTTTAGTCTTAAATGTTTTAAGTCGAACCATTAACCCTCTCTTTTCAAGAACAGGGTATTGTCCGGCCATAGTTAATTTAGAGGGCGCATTTTCCCTCGGGTTCAAAACATGGCTCACTCCTAACTTACATACGCCTCTCCACAAACTATCCGCATAAACATGTCCTTCACGCAAATCTAGTATACCCGTCGTAAGGTGATGCACAAAAGTTGTTCTAGTTTTAATTTGAAAGTTGAATTCCCGATCCGAAATTAATAAGTGTGGGATTTCTTTTGCATGATTGTTAATCCACTTAATCACTCGATAATCATCCCCAATAACCCTCGTTAAATACTGGTCACGCCCTTCACCCATTATAAGCCGTTGAGCGGCAGATTTAACGTACACAACTTGTACGCCTACTTGGAGACAGAGAACTGCAATAACCGAAAATGCGAGCGGAAGTCGAAAGGCTTTAATCTGCAACGCTGAAACAAATAAAATCACGATCACAGGGCCAACGATTGGAGAAATATGCCTCACCTTTGGTATCCCACCAAACTGCAACCACAAGAGATAAAACAACAACAAAGTTGTTAATGCTGGCAGCAATGGGCTGACAAAAGCCTTGCGCCGATTTATCCATGCCGCGTAAAGCGATAATGGTAAAATTACGAGTACAAATGGCCCTAGTCCAACCCTCCCCGAATCAATTTCTCTAATCGGCGTGAATGTGGCAGACCACGGAAACATTACCTTTTCGAAAAATGACCCTATTGGAGTGCCGCGCAAAGCTATGACCGCACGAAAATGGGCATCATGCAGAGTAGACCAATACGGCATCATATCACTGCCAACCCATCGAAAAAGCATTGGAAAAACCGGATCTCCAGTATGTATAAAATTCCACAAATACCATTGCCCCCCTGCGGCTACGGCCGTGGCTGTAAAAAGAAACATATCCTTTGCAATCACCAGATTTCGTGTTGAACGTCTAAATATCGTCACAAATAAGGTTCCGCCAAACGCTATAGCAAATATTAGCCCTGTATATTTAGAGGCCACGTAAAACCCAACAAAAGTTCCGAGCAATACCATGGCTCCCCTTTTGTCACTTTGGTAGTTCGTAATAAAAACAATTATTGCCGCAATTACGAAAAGCCCTAAACGAGCTTCCACTTGCCCGCTTCCTGCACCGTAGATAAACGTTGGCATTGTCTGGTAAACAAGGGCTAAACTTAGGGCCCAAGCTGGAGATAACCAGCGGCGAGCAAGAAAGAATAGAGTAATAGCGCCGCCCCAACCTGTAAAAAGCACCCAGAGCATCAACATTAGTTCAACGTCAAGCCAACTGAATTTTCCAATCACTGCTGCAATTGTGTACGTCATATGCATGAGCAAGGGGATCGCACCAGTCAGCGCACGCGGAACAAAAACAATTTTCCCCTCATCAGCAAAGAAATCTGGCAGATCAAAATGGTATGCTAAAGTATCGGCCTCAATTGGCGGGGCCAGCGCCTCTAGAACATCCAGAACGAAAATAGCTATTCCAATCGCAGCCAGCGCAATGGCTAAACTACACCAGTTGACATTTGGCGCAGTATTTCCCAAAAAGAAAACAGCGTTTTGCTCTCTATTACTAGAAAGTAATAGAAAATTAGCCGGAATTAATAAAATTATCCCGACCAACATTGATAAAGGAGTAAGCAACCCAACCATACCAGGCCAAAATGCCAACCACCCGATACTACCTACTCCAAGCGCCAGAGCAACACACCACTTTTCCCCGGAGGGCAATACCTTCAGCCAACCCGCCATTCCAAGTACTAACGCGCCAGCACCAGTCGCGGAGAATAACATTAAAAGAACAAATAATAATTCAGCCAAAGCTTGAGATCGTCTGCCAGATTATCGGGAGGTAATCCTGAAATTGGTAAAAGTAAAGGAATATGGTGAAAAGTACCCAGCAAAATGCAATGGTACAAAGCCATTGGTCCTTACCTAACCCGTTTTGCGATATATCTCTCATTGCAACTCTATCCAATCACACAAAATATGTCATTAGACTGGCTTAATGTCGAACCCAAATCTCATTCCAAAGCTCTGGATAATCCGTATATATAATTTGTCTAAACTCTGAAAAAATTGAGTCTATAGGTTTCAGGTGTTTTCACTTAATAAACTTGACGTTCATGGCTTGAACATAGTACGTTCATTCGCTGAACACATGTGAGTCTATCGATGCCGCAACGTCAAAGTAAACTTAACCAGACCGCACCAACTATTACGCTTGAGTTGCTCCAAAGGGTCGAAGCGGACAACAATTTAACTCAGCGTTCTCTTGCCCAAGAGCTTGGAATTGCCCTGGGTCTCGCGAATACTTATTTAAAGCTTTGTGTAAAAAAAGGTTTTATTAAAATTAAACAGGCGCCAGCTAACCGCTACGTCTATTATTTAACACCAAAAGGTTTTGCGGAAAAGAGTCGTCTTACCTCAGAATATTTTAGCCAAAGTTTTCAATTTTTCCGTATGGCTAGATCGGATATGGCTGCTGTTTTTAAACTCTGCATGGCAAATGGATACAAGCGAGTCGCCATGCATGGCCTAACAGACTTGGCTGAAATTGCGTTATTGTGCGCGACCGAGGCAGATATCTCCATTGTCGCAATTGTTGACAAAGATTCGCTTAAAATTAGTTATGCGGAAGTTCCAATCGTCAAGACACTTAAAGAAGATACTTGTGATGTCATCGTAATCACAGACCTAGGGGATCCACAAGCTGCCTACAATCGCTTGCTCGCCACCTATCCAAAAGTTCCTCTACTTGCACCAAATTTTTTAAAAGTAAATACATCCGTTAACCGTAATACGCTCGGACAAGATGTTGAAGGAAAGCCATTATGAGTCAATGGCTAGTAGTCTACACACATGTCCACTCCGAAGCACGGGCGGAAAACCACCTGCGACAGCAAGGCCGCATTGTCTATTTGCCACGCTATGCTAAAACTCGCCGACATGCGAGACGTGTGGAGCGCGTGATTCGTCCTTTCTTCCCACGGTACCTTTTTGTTGCTCACGACCCTGAGCGCAGTCCATGGCGCGCAATTAAGAGCACCGTCGGGGTTAGTGGAATAATGTTCGATGGCGAACGCCCCTTAACGGCACGTCAAGAAATAATTGATACAATCCAAGCTCGCGAAAATAAAGATGGACTAATATGTTTAAGCGATGGATCTATTTTTAAACCGGGGCAGCACGTGCGTATCGGCGACGGCCCTTTGGCCGAACAAATAGCAATTATAGAATGTCTGGATGACCGCCGCCGTGCTGTGGTCCTGATGGACTTACTCGGTCGCCAAGTAAAGGCGCGTATCCCGGTTGAATCGCTAACAACTTTAAGTTAGACGTTTTGACCATCTGAGCACGTTCAGACGGGTGAAGCATCTTCACCCGAACTGCGGTAGCGTGGACAAAGTTCTGTCGCAGAAAATTTTATGTGGCATATAATAAAAAGAGCTTTTCCCTTAGGCCCTGTTCGATGAGCAAAATTTATTTTTACAAATTATGAGATTTTTTAAGAATAAAATCCTACCTGCTAGAAAATATGAGTAACTTCGCTAATCAGCTCTTAGAGCGTATAAAGAAACGGTCGGCAAATATTGGGATCATTGGCATGGGCTATGTGGGCTTGCCGCTTGCCATTCAATTTGCCAAAGAACAATTTCATACAACTGGCTTTGATATTGACCAAAATAAAATCGACGCACTCATGGCGGGCCAGTCATATATCAAGCATATTCCCCAATCTATTATTCGCTCGGTGGTCACGTCAGGACTTCTTCAGGCCTCAGCTAATTTTGATGATTTAAGCAAAATGGATGTTATCATTGTTTGCGTACCAACCCCACTTTCAGATCAACGTGAACCAGACTTAGGTTTCGTCATATCAACATCCAGAACAATAAAAAATTACCTTCGGCCTGGTCAATTAGTAGTGCTTGAATCTACTACCTATCCGGGTACCTGTGACGAAGTAGTCCGTCCAATTCTTGACAATAGTGGCCTCAAAATTGGTAAAGATATTTTTCTAGCATATTCGCCTGAACGAGAGGATCCCGGTAACGCGGAATTCTCAACGGGGACCATTCCAAAAGTCGTTGGCGGTAATGATGAAAACTCTTCCACATTGGCTGTGAAATTATACGGTGCAGTTATTAAAAAAGTCGTGCCAGTTAGTTCAATGTCAACAGCAGAAGCCGTAAAAATTACCGAGAACGTCTTTCGCGCAATTAACATAGCGCTAGTTAATGAGTTGAAGATTATTTACAGTTCTATGGGGATAGACATTTGGGAAGTTATACAAGGTGCGAGCACAAAGCCCTTCGGCTTTATGCCTTTCTATCCTGGACCGGGGCTCGGTGGCCACTGCATTCCTATAGATCCGTTCTACCTTAGCTGGAAAGCACGTCAAGTCGGTCTGCAATCTCAATTTATTGAATTAGCAGGCGAGATAAATACTAAAATGCCTATTTACGTGGTCGATTCCTTGGAAAAGGCGCTTTTAGAGCGTTTTTCCAAGCCTCTTAGTGGTGCTAAAATAATTATAATCGGAATTGCTTACAAAAAAAATTGTGCCGACACCCGTGAAAGTCCTGCATTGACCATTATAAAACTGTTGGAAGAACGTGGGGCGAATACAGTCTTTCACGACCCACTTATCCCGGCAATTCCCGATACACGAGACCACGGCGAATTATCGGGCCGACAATCAATACCTCTGGATAAAAAAACTCTCGCATCTTCTGATGCTGCGCTAATCTGCACTGACCATGATGACATAGACTACAGATTGCTAGCCAAAGCGTCGCCGCTGGTGGTAGATACGCGAAATGCTATTGGCAACGCAGTAGAATTTAAAAATATTATAAATGCGTAATAAAACAATAATACGATAAACGGTATCATCATTTGGCCACAAATCTAGACCTCCGCTTCTTCATACAGGCCCGAATGAGTTCACGTCGCTTTCCAGGAAAGATGTTGGCTCCATTTCACGGCAAACCTTTAATCGACCACGTTATGGCTGCCGCAATCAAGGCCTCAGGACAAAGGGAAACGATTCTGCTAACTAGCGACCACCCAACCGATGATCCACTAGCGGCCTACGCTACCACCTGCGGTTGGCAACTTTTCCGAGGAAACCTTAAAAATGTACATAAAAGGTTTTGCGATGCCCTTACAACGTTCCCCGCTAAATTTATCGGTCGGATCTGCGGAGATAGTCCACTAATATCGGTCGACCTGCTGCTTGATGTACAAAAAGCTGCGCTGACCGGACGATTTGATTTAGTCACAAATGTCTACCCTCGCACATTCCCAAAGGGCCAAAGCATTGAAGTTATAAAGTCACAAGCATTATTCAATGTAAATACAACGGTTTTAAATGCTGAAGAACAAGAACACGTAACTCCTTATTTTTATAATCGAAATAATAACTATAAAATATACAACTTTGTGAAACCTAACGAATTCCCTATAAAATTTGATTGTGTAGTCGATACTCTAGAAGATCTTCGGAGACTTGAAAGCTTGCCTCTATGATTGCTCGATCTCCTCTCGGGGCAGCAATAATTGGTTTAGGTGTGGGAGAACAACATGCTCAAACGTATGTGGATTCCCCCAAGGCCACGCTGAAACTATTATATGACTTAGACTATAAGAAAGCCAAAAAACTAGCTAAGAAACTAGGCGCAGCTTTCGCAGATGAGCAAAAAATTTTTAATGATAAGGGGGTTCAAATTATTTCTATTGCTTCGTTTGATGATGCACATTTCAGTCAGGTAACGTCCGGTATCAGAAATGGTAAAAATCTTTTTGTCGAAAAACCTTTGTGTCGGACAATCAGTGAGCTTAAAGAAATAAAAAAACTTTGGCTCCAAAATAATAAACCGGCTATTGAATCAAATCTTATTCTCCGAGCTGCGCCATTATATAAATGGTTATATAAAGCGATTAGTAATGGTGAATTAGGAGAAATCTATGCGTTTGATGGAGACTATCTTTATGGCCGCTTGGAAAAAATAACAAGCGGCTGGCGCAATCAAATAAAAGACTATTCCGTCATGTTAGGCGGTGGGATACACTTGGTTGACTTAATGCTGATGATGCTGGAGGACCGCCCAGTTTCGGTCTCAACGACCGGAACTAATATAGCTACGGCTAGGTCTAATTTTAAATACCATGATTTTCAGGCTGCAAATTTTATTTTCCCGTCTGGCAGGATCGGCCGTATAACTGCAAATTTCGGCTGCGCCCATCATCACCAACATGTAGTGAGAATTTTTGGCACAAAGGCAACATTTATTTACGATGATCAAGGTGCTCGGATCTTAAAATTGCGGGATCACGACTTTAAAATGCGCGGGTTCGACGCGAATCCCCCTTCAGCTGCCCAAATGATAAGTCAATCGCCTTTGCCTAAACATAAAGGAGAGCTAATTCCACAATTTTTAGATGATATTTTATTAAACAAAAATTTTGAAAAACGAGCACAACAAAACTTTGATCTCATATCCATTATCGCTGCATCTGACAATTCTTTGCAAGCCGGCACTAGCGTAAATATAAACTATGTTTGAAAAAAACAGCCGCGAGATCCCTTTCGGCAAACCTATGATTAACGACGTCGACCGTGCGCAAGTAGCAAAATCGCTGCAAGACCCCATATTAACACACGGTCCGCGTTGTGAGTTGTTTGAAAGCACCTTCGCCAATTTCCTCGGAGGGGGTAATTGTGTTACAACCAGCTCATGTACTGCCGCACTTCACCTCTTTAATATGCACATAAATACAGGTCCGGGTGATGAAGTAATCCTGCCAGCAATCAGTCATGTGGCTACTGCTCACGCGCTAGAAATAACTGGCGCGAAGCCAATATTCGTTGATTGCGATCAGTATACTGGAAACATAGACCCAAATGCACTGGCATCTGCTATAGGCAAGGCTACGAGAGCAATCTGCGTAGTTCATTATAATGGCATTCCCGCAGACATGACCTCGATAATGGCTATCGCAAATAAATACGGACTTCCTGTTTTGGAGGATTGTGCAACTTCGCTGGGTGGGACATGGGATGGTACGCACGTCGGATTATTTGGAGATGGAGCAGCGTTTTCCTTCTATCCAGCAAAACATATTACCTCAGCAGAAGGTGGGATGTTCTCATCACAATGCGCAAGTACAGCAACAGCAATAAAGAGATTGCGTGGCTTTTGTTATGATCGAAGTTTAAACGAACGCAAACTTCCTGGAATTTACGATGTCAACGGCCTTGGCATGAATTTTCGCATGAGTGAGATGCAGGCTGCGCTTGGAACCAGTCAGTTAAAACGCGCACCAGCTTTTTTTTCTGCTCGGCTGCGAAACTTTAATGCCTATAAAGAATGTCTGAAAGACCAAGATGGTTTTAGAATACTAGAACCCGTCGACCCTCGCTCTAAAAACTCTTACTATTGTCTCACCGTGGTGCTTAACAAGCCAAAACCTGGACTACGCAATGACTTGCTAGCTATATTGCCGACTTATGGAATTGGCGTCAGTGTCCACTATCCACACCCCCTACCGCGCCTGAAATACTATCGTGAAAAATATGGATACATAAACGGTACTTTTCAAAATGCGGAGTTGATTAGCGATACATCTTTTAATTTTCCACTAGGCCCACATGTAAGCGAAGATGATATTTACTATATTTGCGAAATTTTTTTAAATACACTTCAGGATCTAAAAGAATGAAAATTGCAGTAAAAGACAAACGTATTGCTTTGGTTGGCGGAGCCGGGTTCATAGGTCACAACCTTGCCTTGGCGCTTAAAGAAAACGGTGCCGACGTCCACGTCATTGATGGGCTACAGGTCAATCACCTGGGGACCATTTACGGCAACCCAAGTATGCCGAACCGCGATATATACCTCCAAATACTGCATGAACGAATGGACCTGTTGCAACAAAATAATATCCCGGTCCATGTAGTGGATGCCCGTGACTATCATCTTCTATGCCAATCTTTAGATAACATTCGGCCTCATGTTATAGTACATCTTGCAGCAATCGCCCATGCGAACCAATCGAACAAAGACCCACATTCAACGTTCGATCACAGCCTGCGGACACTAGAAAATTCTCTAGACAACGCTCGCAGCCTCAAAATCGAGCAGTTTATCTACTTGTCATCGAGCATGATTTACGGGAATTTCCTACAGGCTGAGGTAAAAGAGAACTCACCGCTTGACCCTATAGGGATCTATGGAGCACTTAAGTTTTCGGGTGAAAAAATGGTGGTTGCTTACAATCAGGTTTTTGACTTGCCCTATACTATCATTCGTCCATCCGCGCTTTACGGGCAACGCTGTGTTAGTCGACGGGTTGGACAGATATTTATTGAAAACGCCATGAACGGCCACGAGATCACTATCACCGGCGACGGCTCCGACAAACTAGATTTCACGTATATAAAAGATTTCGTCAACGGGCTGATGTTGGCCATATCGACGGAAAACGCAAAAAATCAGATTTTCAATCTCACAACTGGCAATGCACGAACGTTGTCCGAAATGGCGAAAATATTGAAGCAACATTTCCCAGAAGCAAAAATTAAACATGCCGATTGGGACCGTTTAATGCCAAAACGCGGCACTCTCTCTATAGAAAAAGCAAAATCTCTGCTTGGCTACCAGAGCCAGTATCAGCTGGAACAAGGCTTTGTTGAATATATCGACTGGTACAAGAATATGGAGCACGGTGATAGCCACGCTGGATTATCAGTTGTTGTTGAGTGATCCATGGCTAGGTGAGATACTTGGCGTGCCCACCTATAGATTGAATGGTGGCACGGGCGATCTCCCACGGGCTTCGGGGCCGCGTTTTTTGTATTGTGCAACAAAAAAAGACGACGATAGCTTCGCCGCATGGTTAAGATCAAAGGGGTTTCATCTGGCTGATGAGGCTCTAACTTACGTATGGAAAGGGCGACGGATACTGAACTCATCATATTCCTGCCGCTATGCCCGATCCTCCGACGAGGAATCTGTGGCCCGAATCGCCAGAACCGGTTTCTCCCATGATCGCTTCCACCGTGACGCCTCGATCCCTAACGAGATCGCTGACACCCTCAAGGAGGCCTGGGCTCGCAATTTCTTTAGAGGTCTGCGAGGCGATCACATGCTGGTCGCAGAAACCGCCGAAGGCGCTGTTGTCGGGTTTTTACAGATCCTGCGCCCCGACAGCGAAACTTATGTGATCGACTTGACTGCCGTAGCTCCTTGCCAACGCGGCACTGGCCACGGAACAGCCTTGATCCAAACCTTGCAAGCAAAGGTCAAACCCGGCGCTGTTGTGCGCGTGGGCACCCAAAAAGCAAATACAGCTTCGGTTGCGTTTTATGAGAAGCTTGGCTTTGCATTGGTCGCTACTACCTATGTCTACCATCGGCACGATACCTAGAAAAGAATCGGAACAGCATATATGCGCATCGGCTCAATAAATACTGATACCAAGGTTTTGATTATTGCCGAAATTGGAAACAATCATGAGGGCGACTTTGACTTAGCTCAGAAACTAATCTCAGAGGCGGCGAAATTAGGCGTTGATGCTGTAAAATTCCAAACCTTCCGAGCGGCAGACTTTGGCAACCCTGCAGACCCTGACCGCATGGAGCGCCTTAGGAGCATGGAGCTGGATGCAAATCAGTTCTCAGCCTTGGCAAAGCAAGCACGTGGGGCCGGACTATTGTTCATATCGACACCATTGGATATGGGGAGCGTGGAAACCCTATCACCGCTCGTTGATGCTTTCAAAGTAGCTTCTGGGGATTTAACCTTTCATCCCTTGCTACAAAGCATCGCGGAGAAAGAGAAACCCGTGCTTTTGTCGACTGGACTAGCAACCCTAAATGAAATTCGAGCCAGCATCACAGTCATGCGCGACGCCGCATCAAACACATCAACCGAACTTCACTGCGGTATTTTACATTGCATCTCGGCCTACCCGGCACCTGCCAACGCCGTCAATTTAGCCCTGATCCGAGTTCTTTATGGCGCCCTTGGAGAAACCATCGGATACTCCGACCATTCCGTAGAAATGTCTACGACGCCGCTCGCCGTCGCAGCTGGCGCACGTATCATCGAAAAGCACTTCACGATCGACAAAAACTACTCAGATTTCAGGGATCACCAACTGTCCGCGGACCCGGAAGAAATGAAACAAATCGTCAGTGACATTCGGGCAACGGAGACCATGCTAGGTTCTCCTGAGAAATTCGTCCAAGATTGCGAACAGCAAGGCCGTGTCGATTACCGGCGCTCAATCTCCGCCGCCTGCAACTTGTCGGCTGGAGCGCAGATAACGAACCAGGACCTTACCTGGCTCAGGCCCGCGACCGGCATTGCACCCGGTAATGAACAAACGGTTATTGGCCGACGCGTATCTCGGAACATTCAACGCGGCGCCGCAATCACCGAAAACGACTTAAAAAACATCAATAGAGTGAAGTAGGAAATTTTCGTGACTAATGACGCTGACAAAAAGGCCGAGATAATTGCCCATTATAACGATGTAGCTGCTACATATGACCAGCAATACGATCCAGCCAACCTATATACACTTGAGAAATATCCAGCAAATTATTTCCGCCTACAAAATTTACTAACCAGGTTAATGGATAGCGATGCCAAACGCATTTATGAGGTGGGCACTGGTGAAGGCACCCCAATTACCGCGATGGCCAAGGCTGGATTCGAAGTTGCTGGTTGCGATATTTCGGAAAATATGGTGGATGCGACCCGAAACAAAATGGAGGAGTCCGGTTTCGACCCACATACCTGCCAAATTGCCGATATCGAAAACGCCAGCTCTTTTTCCAATCAACTTACCGGTGGACAATTCGACGCTCTGATCGCATTCGGCGTTTTGCCACATGTCATCGACGATGTGCTAGCTCTGAAAAATATGCACAGTATCGTTCATAGTGGTGGCAAAGTTTTCATTGAGTTTCGTAACAAGCTTTTTTCACTATTCACTCTCAATCGAAATACGAAGGAATTCTTCATGGACGACCTTCTAGACGGAATCGACTGCCAGGTTCGTGACGCTGTAGCACAAGACCTGGACACGCGGCTGGCGCTAGAAATGCCGCCGCGCCGGTTACAATCTGCCAGAGGCGAGCTTGGTTACGACGCGATCCAAGCTAAGTTCCACAATCCATTCACCATACCAACACTTTTCGACGAAGCTGGGCTAAAGAATCTAGTGTTCCACTGGTACCATTTTCACGCAGCGCCACCAATGCTCGAGTCTGATATCGGTGCTGGGTTCCGACAAGAGTCAATCAAGTTGGAAGGTCGGACCGACGATTGGCGCGGTTTTTTTCTATGCTCTGCTGGTGTCATTGAGGCTGATGTCTGTGATTGATTTCACTGGCTCGGAAACACTTCCCTCCGAAAGCGAGCTGGAGAGTCACTTTGATCGGCTATGGCCGATCCTCCGGTCTATTACCGGTAATGGTGTCCGTAAGACCCATGACATCCTAGCTGAAATTGTGCCTTTAGAGCGCATGGAAGTGGCAAGCGGAACCAAATGTTTTGATTGGTTTGTTCCTGACGAGTGGAACGTACAAGAGGCCTATATAGAGACCTCGGATGGCGAACGGGTCGTCGATGTTCGCGACAACAACCTACACCTAGTCAACTACTCGATTCCTTTCTGCGGCGTTCTCACGCGCCAAGAGCTCGATAAAAATCTCCACAGTTTACCGGATCTGCCCAATGCCATCCCATATGTTACCTCCTACTACGAACGCCGATGGGGGTTCTGCTTGTCGGACCACCAACGGAGACTGCTGCCTGATCAAAAATACAAGGTCGTCATCAAAACAACGCTACAACCCGGCTCAATGACCTTGTCCGAGGCGGTGCTGCCAGGCACCTCGCGACAAGAAATCCTTATTTCCACATATACCTGCCACCCCTCAATGGCAAACAACGAGCTATCCGGTCCGCTTTCCGCCATGTTTCTCTATCGCATGCTCTCGGCACTAAAATGCCGGCGCTTCACCTATCGGTTCGCGTTTCTTCCAGAAACCATTGGAAGTATCGTATATTTGTCAAAACTAGGTGACCATTTCAGGGACGTCATGCATGCTGGTTTTGTTCTTACCTGCCTCGGCGATCCAACCGGAATAACCTACAAGCGTTCCCGCAGAGGGAACAGCTTCGCCGATCAAGCAGCACAATCAGTTTTGGCCAACGCGCGGGACAACGAGTCAAAAATTCTTGATTTCTTTCCGTCCGGAAGTGATGAAAGGCAGTATTGTTCACCGGGGTTCAATCTTCCAGTCGGTGTAATTGCACGCTCATGGCCGGCACACTACCCCGAATACCACACGTCCTTGGATAACAAGGATTGTATAAGTTTTAAAACGCTACAGCATTCGATCCAAACCATCTACCAAATCTGTCTTGCACTGGAATTAAATCAAAGCTACCGGAACCTCGCGCCGTTCGGTGAACCTAACTTGGGTCGCCGCGGCTTGATGAGCACACTCGGAGCTACCATCCAAAAGGATATTGACGTCATCGCGATAAAGTGGCTGCTAAATTTTTCAGATGGTGACCACGATCTTTTTCAAATCTCAAACCAAAGCGGTTTGTCGGTCGAGAGCCTAGCCAAAGCGGCACATTGTCTGGTCGAGAACGAGCTTCTAGAAGTTATAGAATAGAGTCTAAACCATATGCAGTATTACCAGTTATTTTAGTCATCGAGAAGTCTCGGAAGACATGCTCAATACCCAATCCCCTTATTTGAAAAGCGCTTTTAAGCCCGACGCATTAATGCAATCCGATGGTGCTAGCGAATGCACCCGCGGCTTGCTCAGACAAAACGCGGTAATAGTTTGTGGAGCAAGGCCACAAAAGCTTAGGCCTGCAACCTAATGTGTGGCATTGCAGGTTACGTGGGTAATGCACCACCGCGCGCGCAAGCCATTGACTCCGCATTGTCGCTGATGCGTCGCCGAGGCCCGGACATCCAACGAGCTAAAGCCTATGAATTTCCCGACTGTCACCATGTTGTACTTTTGCATGCGCGGCTTAGAATCATCGACTTAGATTCTCGCGCGGATCAGCCTTTCAATGTTGCGAATAGCGCCATCGTCTACAATGGCGAGCTATACAATTACCGGGAGATTCGCGCACAACTGAAAAGCGCTGGCCATCAATTTATCTCCGAATCAGATACAGAAGTTATGAGCCGTGCGATCAGTCATTGGGGAACCCAAGCATTTGATAAATTCGAAGGCATGTGGAGTTTAGCACGGTTAGATCTATCGACAGGTGCCATTTTACTCTCCCGCGACCGATTTGGAGAAAAACCTCTATACATTCTGCGCCAAAAACATGGGTTCTATTTTGGATCAGAGATTAAATTTCTCCTAGCCCTGAGTGGAATTTCTCCAGATCTCGACTGGTCACAGCTATCTCGTTATTTGGTCAACGGCTATAAATCACTTTATAAGCAGCCAGCGACATTCTATTCAAATGTAGAAGAATTTCCGGCCGCATCATTTGCTGAAGCAAAGACTGACGGACTGAGTTTGCCTGTCAAGTTTTGGTCGCCTGCGTATGCGCCGGATGCAAGAATGAGCTTTAACGAGGCGGTTGAGGAAATTCGACTCCAACTAATCCGGGCGGTCGAGCTTAGATTGCGGAGTGATGTCCCGGTAGCATTCTGCATGAGCGGCGGTGTAGATTCGATTGCCCTCATCAGTATTGCACAAAAAATCTCAAACTCCGCCATTCATGGATTCACGGCTGTCAACAGCGACGAGCGTTATGACGAATGGCCATTAGTCGAAGAAACTGTACAACAGCTTGAGTTGAGTCATACCGCTATCCCAACCGACACCTCAGGATTTCTAGACGGCTTGCGAACCCTAGTTTCCTACCATGATGCGCCTGTCTACACCATTTCGTATTACGCGCATTGGTTATTGCAGCAGCAAATTTCCAAACACGGATATCGCGTATCTATAAGCGGAACCGGGGCTGACGAGTTGTTCAGTGGTTATTATGACCATCATTTACTCTACATGAATGCAGTCCAGGATGATGAAAAATTACTCAACGAATCCATTCGTAATTGGCGTTCGTATATCAAACCCGTTGTAAGAAATCCGTTTCTCCAAGATCCACGCGCATTCATCGATAATCCCAACATGCGGGATCATATTTTCCTCAATTCGCACGAAATGCAGGAGTACCTAACGACGCCATGGCACGAACCGTTCACCGAGCACTGCTACACACCAAGCTTATTGCGAAACCGTATGATGAACGAGCTTTTCCACGAGGCCGTTCCGGCAATCCTGCACGAGGACGATTTAAACGCAATGTATTATTCGGTTGAGAACCGCTCGCCATTCCTGGATCGCTGCCTCTTCGAATTCTCAATGCGTATTCCCGATCGCCATCTCGTCCGCGACGGCAAGGCTAAGATCATCCTTCGTGAAGCCGTGCGGGGCTTGGCCCCAACCTCAGTCATCAACAACCGTCGCAAAGTCGGTTTCAATGCTCCGATTTTGCATTTCCTGAACCATCGTGACCCGCATGTCCGCGAGACGTTGTTAGATGATAGCATCATTTTTCAACACGTGCGGCGCGATCGAATCGAATCACTTCTAGATGAGGACGAACTGCCAAATAGCAAAAGCAAGTTCTTGTTCTATTTCATCTCTGCAAAATTTTTTGTCGAGGCCCATTCCTAATGAAGTACTGCACTAAGTGTGTCTTGCCCACGACTCGCCCAGGCCTCACGTTCGATGAGGCCGGCGTTTGTAGCGCTTGTAGAAGTGCTGAAGTCCGAGTCAGCATAGATTGGCCAGCAAGAGAACTTGCATTCCGCCACGTGGTTGATAATGCCAAACGTAAAAGCACAGGCTACGACTGCGTTATTCCCGTGAGCGGCGGTAAAGATAGCACATGGCAAGTTGCGAAATGCAAAGATTATGGCCTCAATCCCTTATGCGTTACCTGGCGGACACCAGGTCGAACTCCTCTCGGTCAAAAAAACCTGGATAATCTCATTTATCTTGGCGTCGATCATATCGATTTTCAGATAAACCCCAAAGTGGAACGCAAATTTACATACAAGGCTCTCACCAAGATGGGAACACCCGGCCTGCCCATGCATATGGCCATATTTAACATTCCGCTGAATATTGCTTGCCGGTTCAACGTTCCGCTTATGATCTGGGGAGAGAACACAGCCTCAGAATACACCGGCGAAGCCATGCATCAGGGATTCAGGCTGGACAATGAATGGGTTGCCAGGTACGGCGTCACCCACGGAACGGTCGCGCGTGACTGGCTTGATGACGAATTAACTGAACACGACCTGACGCCTTATTTTGGACCACTCTCGTTTGACCGGGAAAAAGTCTTAGGTGTATTTCTGGGTTATTATTTCTCTTGGGATGCCGAAAACGTCTATAAAGTAGCCGCGACACACGGCTTTGAAAGTGCGGCAAGAGCAAAGACTGGGTTATACAACTACGCTGATATCGATGACGACTTCATTTCAATCCATCACTGGTTTAAGTGGCACAAGTTTGGCTTCACTCGATTGTGGGACAACTTATCGCTGGAAATTCGGAACGGCCGCCTAACACGCGAGCAAGCTATCTATCTTATCAAAGACGCTGGAGATCAAACGCCTTACGAAGACATCGATAAATTTTGTGATTTTCTTGACATCTCAACCAGCCATTTTTTTTCAATTGCAGCCAGCTTCCGAAACTCCACCATTTGGCGGCATGATGAAGGCATTTGGAGGATTGACGATTTCTTGATTCCTGACTGGGACTGGCATGAAGGTTAAACATATGGGCCCCATCCGCAAGTTTCAGCCATCTCCTGACATCGTCACTTCGCACTACGCTGACATCATGCTCAAAGTGGACTAGTTGATGAAGGTAAGGACAGAATCAAATGCTAAATACAAGGGTAGCCGGAAAGGGTGGAAATTTATGCAATCCCATGGCAGAACACTCGTGTGCAGGAAAAGGGTTCTACGCGGCATTGATCTTTCAAACAAAACACCCGTTTTCTCTGTCAGTTTCGTCGAAACACCATGCTAATAGCGAGGTTGCAAGATTACTAAATAAGATTAATCATCGGACCATCGGCTGGTTTGACTATCCAAATTTTAGTGGCTACATAGAAACTTATAATAATGACATTGATTAGCAGTTGTACATTCTGCTCTCACGGCGCTCTTGAGCTCGTGACAACGTTCACATCGCCGCCTCCAAATGAGGTTTGCTTTGCGCCTGTCGCAAACGCTGTGTATAGGCGAGATCTGCATCGCTGTACACGCTGCGGCCATTTTTTTTCAACCCATGATATGGACCTCGGTCAGCTTTACACAAGTGCTTACGCGGATGCAAATTATGGCGACGATAGACTGCGGCAAACATTTGAACAAATAATTGCACTACCGCCCAACCAATCTGATAACGCATTCCGGGTCAAGCGAGTCAATATGTACTCACGCCCGCATCTTAAAGACACGCCGTTAGCTCTTGATGTTCTTGATGTTGGTTCGGGCCTTGGCGTTTTTCCCCATGCCATGAAACAGGCGGGCTGGAACGTAACAGCGCTTGACCCAGATTCGCGTCAAGCGCAGCATGCTCGCAACGTGGTTGGAGTTTCGGCCATCCATGCCGACTTCATGACTGCTCAGAATTTACCAAAGTTTAGCCTTGTGACGTTCAACAAGGTTCTTGAGCATGTACGGGAGCCTATTTCTATGCTAGCACGCGCACGCCCAATCCTTAAACCTGGTGGCATTTGCTACGTTGAGCTACCCGATGGAGAAGCTGCAATCGAAGACCCCGAAGGAGCTGCGCGCGAAGAATTTACAATCGATCATCCGCATGTATTTAGTGCCGCCTCAATGGCGTTGCTTGCTCAGCGCTCGGGTTTCCGGGTGGACTTCATGGAACGCATTCGAGAACCCAGCACCAAATACACACTTTATACGTTTTTGACAGCGGCGCCCAAATGAGGGTTAAGCGAAACTGGCCACCACGAACCTTCAATGTCGGTAAAACTGGCACCATTACTCTGAGTGACATGGGTCTTGTTTTTCTCGATCCAGACGAGCAATTAACGTTCGCAACCGATTCAGGAACCGAATTCGATGTGGCGCGAAAGAACTTTGGATATTATGCGACCCCCTCGCTTAATGGCCGCCTCCCGGCAAAGGGATTACGGCCGGCGTTGACGCGTAACGAAGCAGGTCGATTTTATGTCTTACTTGTCGAGGCCGGTCGAGAAGCCCAATTTGAGCACTATCTCAAAGATGAGGAACAAACCCTTGTAGCATGGCTTGACGAAGCAACGTTGCAAGCCTTCGCGGCTTTCGTCGCAAACACGTCACAAGAAAAATAATTTAACATGGCACGATTTCTTGCACATTGGAGACCCTCGGATAGCGAACCTAAACCTGACCTTGATGCCGCTATGATTCGCGGTATGAATGCAATGTGTGCATTTGTTTCAGCTCCCTTAGAGCAACGACAAATACACACCCTCGATAACCAACTATCCATCCATGTTGCAGAACGGGTTTCAGAATTGACTCACGTTTATGCGAAATCGCCAGTAGGCTTATCGGTGATTGTCGACGGTGCGCCACAACTGCGCGATCGGATTCTTACAGCCCAAGAGTTTCTGCATCATGTGCAGTTGGACGGTGTCCAAGCGCTCGCATCAGAACTTGATGGCGGATGGACTGCAATCATTGCTGACACGGCAAATAACGCATTGCATGTGGTTCGTGATCGCATCGGATTAAAGCCCGTCTACTATGCGGACTTGCCTAACGGCATTACCGTTGCATCGACAGCTGGCGCTATCGTCCGATCGGGTCTTGCTTCCTCCGATTTCAATTTGGCCGTTCTTGGCCGCTATTTCACTTGCAACTACCGCGCAGTTTATGGCCGCCCTGAGACATTTTTCAAAGATGTTAGGCTCCTGGGGCCTGGTGAAATTTTGAGTATAAAGGAAGGCTCTATAAAGAGTTTCAAGTACTGGGATTTCAATGCAAACGCTAATTTATTCAGTCCTAATACGGCTGATCTTAGCGCGGAATACCGACACGCCTTGGATGAAATGATCCGCTGCTTTCTGAAACCACGCCAATCCGACCGTATTGCAGTGTCTTTAAGTGGAGGCATTGATTCTGGAACAATAGCCGGAGCGCTTCATCGCCATACGAAAGAAAAATTTGATGCGGTTTCCATGACCTACACGGAGGCCACGGATTTCGACGAAGGCGATCTTATAAAAGATTCCGTTACACAGAACATCGCCACTTGGCACGACATTAAGGTCGACTGGCAAGTAATGTATGGAGAGCTGCCAGGTTTATATGGTCGATTCGATCAACCCTTAGCCACTATTAGCATTTATGGTTACGATTATCTGTACCGGGCTGGTGCAGAGTTGGGTTACAATACATTCTTTACGGGATCCGGTGGTGATTACATCCAGGCTGGGAATTATACCAATTACCTCTATTACCTCGCCGACCTAAAATCATCAGGCAATCCGGATCTCTATCAACACGAGCTTGAGCACTGGATACATCATCACAGTACGGCCCAATATCCAAAATCCGAAGAGACCGCAAATCAATTTTTTGCTGCCGCCGTCGATTTAACAAAACCAGGAGCGCTAAAATCTCAGAATTTACAATTACTAGATGGTATTGCTTCAAAGGATTTACGACAGGTCAATACAGACTGGGGTGGCGCTATGGTAGGTTCCTATGGCAGTTTTCTTCGCTCGTACACGGTACAGGAATACTGGTACGAGGCTGTTGCTCCCGGATCAGGCGCCGAAGACATCATGGATTGGACCTACGGTACTGCCATGACGTCGCCATTCTTTCAAAGGGCTATAATCGACATGGGTTGGAGTATCCCTCCTGATCATAAAATCCGTGACGGCGTGAACAAATTTCTTGCTCGAAAGGCCCTTCGCGGCATTGTACCGGACACTATTCTTAACCGCGTCGATAAAAGCGGTTTCAATGCCCCCATTGACGTCTGGGTCCGCGGTCCATTGCGCGATCAATTCATTGACATCTTCCAATCCCGGTCTTTTAGAGAGCGCGGTATTTACGATCTCCAAAAATTCAATTCTCTTGTCGATGAACATATGAGCGGTGACAAAAATCACATGATGCTACTATGGCAAGCCTACAATGGAGAGCAATGGCTGCGGTCCTGGTGCGATAAGCGTTGTTGAATACGGCAAAGGAGATCGGCATGCTTACACATGAACAAATAAAGGCCTTCAATCAATCTGGCTTCCTACACGCCCCTGGTATGCTAAGTCGCGATTGGGTTAACGACATGAAGGCCCAATTGCATTGTCTCTTTGCACACCAAGCTCAAAAGCTTGGTGTACTCGATACACCGCAATACGATTTAGAAACGTTGGTCTACAAGGTTATGGAGCCAAATTCACCACACAGAAAAGCGGTCTATGAACTAGTACGCCACGCGCCCGCTATTCGCGCTACGCAGTACCATCCTGATATTCTCTACGCCCTTGAGGTCCTCGGCTTAGCATTTCCAGTTTCTCTACAGGTGCCGACAGTCAGGTTTGACATACCTGGAGAATTCGAAAAACGTTATTTGACCCGCCTACATCAAGATTTGCGTTCGATTCGGTCGGCCAGTTGCATCACCGTTTGGGTGCCGTTAACCCGTATCGATCCCAAAAATGGATCGATTGTCTGTTACTCAGGAACACATAAATTGGGAATGCTCGAACACAAAATTACCGATGGCCAGATCGAACTCAGAAAGCCTGATGTTGTAGACGGATGCGAAGAAATCATTTTGGAAGCAGATCCGTGCGATGTTGTGTTTCTCAATTCTTTCTGCGTACACAAGTCTTTTCGCGACGGATCAGATGGCAGCATAAAAATTAACGTGCAATTCATGCACAATGATGGTTTCGCCTACGATCCCTATGATGAGTTCGCTCAACTTGAGCAAACCGTTCCAGACTACAAGGATTTATATAAATACTAATGACTCAGCCCAATAAAAATATCCCCGCCACGGGCCCATCACATTGCAATAGCTGCCGCGGTAACAATCTTGAGCACGTTTTTTCAAATCTTAATCGTCCAAGCCCACGATTCACAGATCAGCCGACCAAGGTCTTGATCTGCCGCGATTGTGGCTTAGTCTCCCTCGATATGCGCAAATTGCGCGCTGACGATCTTGGTACTTACTACAGCACGTTCAATCATTTTGAGCAGCCTGGACAGCTAGTCGAGGAACATCGGCCACTTCGAGAAGGCCAGGTTCAATGGATTCTCGATCGCGTCTCTCACAATCGCGTGCGCGGGACAGCCCTCGACATAGGATGTGGAGCAGGTTACGTCCTCTATCTACTCAACGAAGCGGGCTACACCGTGAATGGAGTAGACTACTCCCCAGCCATGATCCGGCATCTGCAAACGCTCTATCAATTCGAGGGTTTTCAAGGCGCTTTCTCACAAGCACTCGTCAAAAATCGAACTTATGATTTAATCACGAGCTTCAAAGTTCTAGAACATTTAATGGATCCCAGTGGAGCCGTATCCGATATGGCGGCTTGCCTTAACGATGAGGGCTATCTAGTAATCGAAGTTCCAGACTCTGAATCTCCAAAACCCGACCAACTTCCAGACTTTTTCGCTTTTGATCATTTGTTTCATTTTACCCGCACCACGTTGGGCGCAATTTTGGAGCGGTATGGATTCAGTATCATCGATAGCGAGCAGTTCGATTACGATATCTCAAGCGGGACACCGGGCCCAGCATTTCGAATTCTGGCTCAAAAGACGGGTGCCGCATCTGAAATGTTCATCCATCATAACGAGTACAGTTCACAGCATGAGCGGATGCAAACTTACAAGCGGAATCACGACAGTTACGTGGCTGGCTTTCAAACCAAGATCAATGCGATAGCGAGACGCGTCGGCAACGCGCCAGTTGCAATCTATTGTGGCGGAGAACATACAGCTGAGCTCCTCACCCGCTTGGATCTTTCGGGTCTGGATATCGCATGTATCTTCGACGGAGACCCCGCCCTTTCCGGACGAATGATCGATGGCATTCCAATTCGTCATCGCGATGAAATTCCCATTAGCAATCTCACGCATTTCCTTTTGTCCACAACCAACCACGAAGAGAGCATCTACCGGACATTAAAACAAATGGATCGTTCCTATCGTGTTTTCGGCCTATACCAAAAATTTGATGAGTGATTCGTCGCTAATTTTTAAAAGTTTTTGGCTTGCTGCTAGATTTACGTATTTTAGGAGACTATTTATTTTCCATCCACCAAAGAGACTACATTCCGAATCATTGGGACGACAGTCAAAAAATAGGCTGGAAAAGAATCGTGAAAGCCCTAATTGGGCGAGAGAGAACTAGGCGAGAAGAAACTCATATTTGAACAATTTCATAGTGCAGTATTACGCTTCAACAACATTCATTGCTTTATACAGAAAAGCCATAGAACAATTAGGTAACTTTAGCAGCTTATATTATGTTTAAGAGAAAACAACGCTTCAAATCTGCCGGCAACCTCTGGGCAAAAAAAACGGTATTAGGGCAAGTTAATGAAGCTCTTGGTATACAAGTATTTTCGAGCACCGACAGCGAACACACAACAATACCATTCGTTAACAATGTGCTGCGGGACTTCACGCGAAATCGACAATATACAAATCACGAACAGCCGATTTACGACTATGATAAAGGGTGCGATATGAATCATCGCGAACCGTGGGCACAAAAGACGTTCAACCTTACATATGAACTAATAAAAGATTACGTCGCCTTAGATGATCGGATTCTAGACGTATGCTGTGGTTCAGGTTGGCATCTTGAACAGTTTCAAAAACAGGGTTTTACGAATCTCGCCGGTATCGATATCGACCCTGTGCAGATTGACTATGCGAAAAAAAAACGCCCCTCCATCGATTTTACAAATGGTATGTTTGGCAAACCAGAATTCGATATAACTTGCGATTGTATGGTTTGGTTCGATTCAATATCTCGGATTTCATATCATTTACGCCTATTCGAAGGAATTAACCGGTGTGCCCGTAAATTTGTCGTAATTAATTCCCAAGAAGCGTCGAATGATTTGTACCGAGACCCGCACTATAATTTGGCAAAAAAAGGTTTCATGCTACTTGAGAAACGAACGGTGACAGAGGAGAATAAAAATTTAGGCCCTCAAGACGACTTCAAACCATTTGGCACACTCCACACAAATCGGAAAGTGCTCGACTTACAAGAAGATACAACACATCGGCTTTTTCGATCAGTCTACCTTTTCATGAGAGTATAGTATTTTTACATCATAAAATCATCGGTTTGCAGTGATATTAGCCGAAATTACCCTTCGCTTAAAGCTGGCTAATTGGGATTACATATATTACAAATATCTCCGGAGTTTGTTGAGTTTTTACTGTAAAATAAAATTTTTACTGTAAAATAAAAAATGTGTGTGTGATCATCGTGTGCGGAGACTAAGTAGGATATTCGGATGAAGATAATTTTCGCGACTTTGCCAATTCGACCTAACAAACCAAGTTTCCCTCCGGTCGGCAGCTTGGTCCTAATGAAGTGGCTTCGCAATGCCGGGTTCAATGATGTGTCGCTTTATGACATTGATGGAAATCGCCCAAGCCAAGAAGAAATTCTAAATCATTTTAAACGCGAAAGGCCAGACGTTCTAGGCATCAGCGCTGTTGTCTCGACATCTTATAAAGCGGCTAAGGAATTAGCGGCAGAGGTGCGCAAAATACGCGAAGATACAGTTATCGTATTGGGGGGGCCTATGGGCGCCAGCGCCGAAATTATTCTAAACCGTACTGAGGTGGATGCGGTGGTCTTAGGCGAAGGCGAGCGTCCGATGGTTCAAATTGCTCAACATCTAAATGCTGGAAAAGGTATCGAAACCTTTATTGATATCCCGGGTCTTGCAGTACTTAATGAAGATAATGAATTGGTTAACACAGGGTATTCTGATCCGCTAACTAGTGAAGAAATTTACGATTACGATATCACTGATTTAGAGTCATCTAGTAATATTGATCAGTATTTCCCAACTGTCAGTAAAGACATCTCACGATTCCGCCAATATTTTAGAGACCCGCGTGCCCACGAAGCTCATCGGCGTGGTAAAACTTGGACAAATCTTATCACATCAAAGGGTTGTGTGGCGAAGTGCACGTATTGCCACCGCTGGGCCAAAGGTCAGAGAATTCTCTCACTTGACGAAGTATTTCGCCGAATCGATTTCATGATAGAACGCTATAATATTGGCTTTTTTGAAATTGGGGATGAAAATTTCGGAGCCGACATTAAGTGGTTACGAGAATTCTGCGAAAGGCTCAAATCATATGATCTACTCTGGGCTGTAAACTTTCGTGTCACCCGCAAGGACCCCGAACTTCTAGACTTGATGATCGAGTCAGGTTGTACAGAAATCTGTTTTGGGCTTGAGGCTGGTAGCGAACGAATGCTGCAGGTTATGGAAAAGAAGGCATCATTGCAACAGAACTACGATGCGGTCACATGGACTTCAGAAAGGAACGTATTTGGCGCCGTAGCACTTGTGATTGGTATGCCCGGTGAAAACAACGAAACCATCGGAGAAACCATTGAATTCTGCAAATACGCACAAGCACTAGACCCACAGAAAAACCCCAATCAACTATCATGTAATTTTGCACAGGCTTTGCCAGGAACGCCCCTCTACGAATACGCGCGTCACAAGGGTATTATTGGTAGGGGGATGGATGCGGAAGAAGAGTATTTAATATTCATTTCCGATCACAATGCTCATGACGAGTTTACAACTCTTAACTTCACTGACGTTCCTACGTTAACTTGTCAAACATGGCGACCACGCATAACCGTTGAGGTCAACTACCACTACGTCCAAACACACGGGTTAAATCAGTACCACAAAATTCTTATGAACGATCTCGAATATTATCAACCTGCTAAGGCCGAAAGTGGGTACTACGCGAATCCGTTACGTATCATAGAAACATCGAAAATGGGAGATGGAAGCCCTCCAGTTTCCGACACCCCAGAGGTCCCAAGCCTCTTTTCTTTGATCGCGCGTGGGAAGTGGGGTTTAGCCCTAGTGACATATCCAAAAATTGCCTACCGTGCACGGCATTTTTTACTCATCCTAACAATACTAAAAAACCTAAAAAAGTTTGGGGGGGTTTATACAATCAAACTCCTAACTGAGTGGATTGGGTTCCAATTCAAGTGTTTGTTCGGGAAGAAGTGGCAAGAATTTGATTACAAGTCGCTACGAAAGATGGTTAATAATGAATTTGGAGCGCTTAGCGGCGATAATCCGGCTATGGAAAACTTACGGAAAGGTCGTTGAATAAACTCAGAACCCTTATTTGTTTTAGCTCATGGGGTTCAGTTATTCAGAATGCCGACTCATAGGGGAAACTAGAGTATGAGAAAGCTCACAATTTATATAGGACATCTCGGCTATGAAACGCCGGGTAGCGAGATTAACTCGTTCCCGTTAAACATTGGTTATCTCAAAGCCTATGCTGATCATTATCTTGATAATGAAATAGACATCGAATTATTTGTCCATGTCGAAAAAATATTAGCTGCAATTCAAGAAAAGATGCCTGATATTTTGTGTCTTTCGAATTATATGTGGAACGAGCAACTAGCTGGGACAGTATTCCAGTATGCCAAAGCCCAAAACCCCTCCGTCGTAACAATTCAGGGAGGCCCCAACTATCCATTGCATAAGGCAAATTTAAACGAGTTTTGGAAAGACCGGAAGCGCTATGTTGATTTTTACCTTCATGGAGAGGGCGAAGAAGCGCTCCATCAATTCTTGAAAGCTTATATGTCGAAAGATGGCCGTATAATTCAAAAACGTGACGTGGAGATTAACGGTTTCGATTTCTGGTGTGACGAACATCAAAAGGTTATCAGCCGCAATGAAATGGCACGCATTCGGGATATAAATGAAACAATACCCTCGCCAATTCTTTCCGGTGCTTTAGATGAATTTATACTGAGCAAACCAATGCTACAAACAACTCGTGGCTGTCCGTACTCCTGTCAATTCTGCCATGAAGCACAGACGTATTATCAAAAAGTATACTCTATGTCCTTCGACCGTGTGATCGAAGAAATTAATTATTTCCGTTCCAAGGGTTCCGAACACGCTTATTTAAGTATTACAGATTCAAATTTTGGGATCCTCAAACGTGATGTACAGATTTTAGAATACCTTTCAAAATCGCGGAAAGATACTGGGTGGCCGGTACAGTTAAACGTTAGCACGGCAAAAAACCCGTCCCGTACGTTCATGGACGCCGTCTACAACTCGAATGGTTTAGTAAGAATTGGGTTATACTTTCAATCGACAAATGAAAAGACGCTAGAAATCATTAAACGAGTCAAACCAAGCAAAAATGAAACTGAATTATTTTTTGAAAAATTAAGCGAGGACAAGTACGACCACAGTACGGATACGGCTATTATAATTCCGATGCCTGAAGAGACATTCGAATCCTTTATTTCAGGTATGCGTCAGACGATTGATGACTTTGGCGCGACAGAAGGCACTGTCCAAACGATGATGATTTTTTGGGGTATCCCATTCGAAGACAAAAATTTTCAAGACAAATATAATATGAAAATTCGGTATCGGTTCTCTGAAGCTGCGTTCTCCGATTTTACTGAATTTTCTTCTTATGAGATTGAAAAAGTTTGTATAGGAACAAATACTTTTTCTGAAGACGAATATTATCGTGCGAGATCCATCTACTTTTTCATCTATATTTTTTACTTCAAACGTAATTTTCTTATGCTCCGGCGTTTTCTCAAGGGGCGAAATCTATCTATTTTCGACTGGATCATGCATTTGTTCGAAAATAGAGACAAGGCTCCAACTCGTGCGAAAGAATATTTCGATGATTTCGACCGTATGACACGTGAAGAACTTTTTGATAGCCCTGAAGATATGAGAGCATTCTGGGAGGATTCGCAACAACGGGAGAAAATCAACGAGCGGAAAATTGGGTTCAATGTCATCCACATGGCTTTAGGGAATCTCGCGGATTTCTACGAGAGCGTTCTGAACTATGCCTGTGAACAAACGAAACAGTTCATGTTAACCAGCGGTATCCATTTTGACACCGAAGTGGATGAAATCATACGATGCATGAAACATATTCGCCTTACTCGCCTTAATAATGATGAAGTGGAGAAGGATATCGTCGATACCTTCAAGTACGATTTCGTAAAGTGGCAATCATTGAACTACAATGCATCGCTGACCGATTACGAAGAGCCGGAAGGTATTCCGTTGATGTTTGCGTTCAACTCTCAGCAAAAAGACGAATTAAAACAGTTATTTCGGACCTTTGATGACCAAGACAAGGCCGTCCGAAGCAAGTTTTTCGTCCGCATACGGCCTAACAAATATAATCGCTCCATGGATTACGCCTAGTTTCCAGCAGCATCAGTTTCCAAAGGTTCTGCTATTTTGTTGCTGACGCCTAGGCACCTGTGTGGACTTTACACGCCTTGACCTTACTAGGGCCACACCATGCGACTTTTTTTGATTGAAAACACCCTTCTTGATGATTTGGTGAATCAACCTGATAAACCGATGTCAGGTGATTTAGTTGCCTATTTTAGACCTGTTCAAACGATCGACAGAACGATACTGGATGCTCTTAAGCGCGACGGCGTACGTGTTGAATATGCGGAAGCGCGCGTGACCCAAGCAGAGGCGGCGAAGATCGATGATTTCGCTGAAAACTTTGCCACGACTTGGTTCAAAGACGGCGAGCATGATCCTGTGCTTGTCGATGGTATATCAATTGGTGAATTCGTATCTCCTGAGCTCGCACAAGATTTCGCGATGGCGCATATGGTTCGATTCGGAACAATTTGTCAACGAATAATAAATGAATGTCCCAACCTGAGAGAAATTGTATGTGACATGATCGATGGAATGAGTATTTTTCGCTGTCATCCCCTAGGCATGCCACGAAGGACAATCTTGGTGGATTTTTCGAAGGCGCGAGGCGTCCCCCTACGTGAACTGCAAGTATCAAACAGTGTGAAACAATGGGGCGCAAATTATTCATTCACACGTTTGGGCCAAGTCCTGAAAAGCTATGCTGGTGGCTTTCGTCCAAGCTATATCCTGCCACGGCTCCGCTCTTATTTTTCAGGCAACACACCTGGCGTATATCTGTTTTATCATCCCGGCGCATCTCGGCTGATCAAATTCCTTTCGGAGCGGCCTGAAATTGATGTCTACACGGATCGTCCGGGCCATAATGCGATTGCAATTCGATTCGATCATTTTGCGCCATTGTTTTCGCTCCAATATCTGCGTGCCATTCATAAGCTTCGCCAGCGGGCCGCAGCCCTCTCCCGAAATCAAGACAAAAATCCTTTTGTTTATGATGGAATCGACTACGTTCGCTACTTTTCGCGACTGCTATCTCTATCTATGGGCACACGCTTAATAATGCATGTTGTTAAAATACTGCAAGCAAAACGCATGCTACGCGCGCTTCGCCCAAAACTCGTCGTCATTAACGGGGTCAGCGCCTCGGCAAGAGCAATTATCCACCTTGCGCCGCAGACTTCTACGCAAGTCGTTTTCATGGGACACGGAATGAATTCGCTACCATTGAATTTGAATACTCTCAGCAAACTCCACCACAATCTTAAATGGATTTGCCATGGCGACGAGCATCCGTACGGCACGCACATCGCCGAAAAGGACGCCGAACGGTGTCCGTCTATTGGCAGCACCTTGATCTCACACATGGCCGCAGTTACAGGCGCAAAAACACGGCCCGCAACCAGAAAACGGGTTCTGATAATTGGTTTTGGCGCCGGATTAACCCATACGGTAAAGCGCGTGCACAACGTCGATACGTACATGATAGATTTTCTAACAGTTGTCCGAAACCTTGTCCCCAAGGGATACTCTTTCACCTATCGCCAACACGCGGGGCCACAAAATTTAGATGAATACTTGCCTGACCTAATGAAACGTATGGGGGTAACAGGATCCATCGCTCTGAATACCTCTGGTACGTTTGTTGATGCGATGAAATCCCACGACCTGTTAATCACTAATTTATCGTCCTGCATCTATCAAACGATTGCCCTCGGTCGACCAGTAATTATCCATGAGCCCGAGTACGACTCCAATACCCTCATGGGTATCCTGGGTTCACAAGATTTTGAAAAACCGATTTCTAGCAACGCCAAGGATTTGGAGGCCGCCGTATTAGCCCACGAGGACCCTGAAAGCTTAGTCTCAAATTTTCCCAAAATGATGCAGCAGGAACCATACTGGTCGCGGTTCTTTGGCGCACATGCACTAGATGTCGATCAAAAAATTGCTGACTTAATCATGACACAGGTTGCACCGTCTGAAGGTCCATCGGTCCTAAATGTATGATCTTCCAGAAAAACTGCACACAAATAAATAGAAGCTATGATAGAAAGGGTGAGTATGACCATTGAGTCAAATAATCGCCAAATTGGCGCCTACTTATCGGAACGCCCCCAAAAGGAGCACGAAAAATATCTGTGCCGAATTTTGGAACGTTCGGACGACGGTTTTAATGGTCGCCTTCTCGACATTGGGTGCGCGACAGGAGCAACATTGCTACTCATTCGAGAACTTTTTCCAACTGCTGAATTACACGGCCTTGAGCTCAGTCCCGCCTTGATTGAACGAGCAAAGGAGAACTTACAAAACTACGACGTGCATCTTCATAGCGCCGATGCATTCTCGTTTGAGCCGGAAAAACCCTATGATATTTTGATTGCCTCGGGCATTTTGGCCGTATTTGAAAACCCTTATCCGGTCCTAGATAAATGGTTATCATGGCTAACACCCAAGGGAAAACTCATCATCTTCTCTGCCTTCAATTCAAATGATTTGGATGTAAAGATCAAGTTTCGAAACCGCCAAAACGACCAAAGTTGGGAAACTGGTTTCGCCTGGTATTCGAAAGCTCGTATTGCTGAGTTTTTTTTAGCAAAAGGATATTCTACGGAATTTGAGCGTTTCGTTCTACCTATAGACCTTGAAAAAGATGCTAATCCAATAAGACAATATACAGTTCGACTCGAAAACGGCGAGAGAATGCTAGTCAACGGCGCTAATTTGATCTTCGAACAATATTTCATGATTGCAAGACCAAGCACATTAAAAAAAACGTAAGTTAAAGTATGCGGCTTTTCTCAACACTTGGTCGACTACCTGGTACACGTGCCACGCTCGCAATGAGTGTTTTCGCGGGCGCTGCTGAGGGTATCGGCCTTACGCTATTCATTCCATTACTGCGTCTTATGTCAGATGAGAAAAGCGAAGCTGGCGATAAATTTTTTGAGCTCATTATGGCAGTTTTTCATTTTCTTCACATACCTGTTACCGTTGTATGGTTGTTGATTTGCATCCCTATCATCATACTTTCCTCGCAAGCACTTAGTTACACACATAATGTACTTTTAATTAAAGCACAGCAGGGATATGCTCGAAAAGTGCGAGAGACCATGGTAGAGAATCTGTTTCGATCTCAGTGGTTATATCTCACAGAGCAATCACACGGAGACATTTTTAACCGGCTAATTAGTGAAACACACCGCGCCAGCCATGCCTTAAGGTTCGAAATCTTATCGGCCGGCGTCCTAGCACAAGTTCTGCTCTTTATTGGAATATCATTTTTTCTTTCTCCCAATTTACTGATCATATCAATTGCCTTTGCAGTTCTTGTAGCAATTGTGGTTCGACCACTCCATAAACGTGCAAAATGGCTTGGCGAGTTCAGTACAGAACAAAATACAAAACTACTTTTTCATGCCATTGAGCTCTTAAAAGGCGCTAAGTTGATAAAATCGAACGCAGTTGAAAGCCTAGCAACAAAGCGGATAGATAAACACGTTTCAGGTGTCTATGAAGCTACTGTTAATACGGAAGTAAATCACATGCGTGTCTATTACATAGTCCAGTCACTCCCAGTGATTTTGCTCGCCGTAGTTCTGGGTGTGGCAACAGAGATTTATACTATCCCAGTATCATCGACTTTAGTGTTTCTTATTTTCATGGCAAGAATAGCGCCTCGAATTGCTCAATTTCAGCAATTTTCCCAAGGCTATACAGCCTATACGGCGGGCTTATCTTCGGTAGACCAGCTCCTCAATGAAAGTAGAGGCGCCCGTGAAGACATGAACCCCACCGGGGTATCACTTAGGCAGTTCGAGCAAAAAATAGAGTTTGAAGACGTTACTTTTTCGTATCCGACCTCGACAAAGCCAGTGTTGAAAGACATTTCTTTCTCAATCCGCAAAAACCAAATTGTTGCAATTGTCGGCCGCTCAGGATCCGGAAAATCTACGCTAGTTGATCTTTTAATTGGCCTACACAAGCCAAACTCTGGTCGTTTATCAATAGACGGGATCTCGATAACCGATATTAATTTAGCAACTTGGCGACAACGAATTGGTTACGTTTCACAAGATATTGTTATATTCAACGACTCTGTTCGCAACAATATTTTATTTGCCAACAGCACTGTTGATCAGATGTTAATAAACGAAAGTATGCAATTGGCTCACTTCTCCGAAGTCGTTGAGGAGTTGCCTGAGGGTATGGAGACAAACCTGGGCGAAGGCGGCGTGCGACTATCGGGGGGACAGAAACAACGTCTATCGCTTGCCCGCGCTTTAGTGCGCCAACCAGATGTCCTATTCCTAGATGAGGCAACAAGTGCCCTTGACGCAGAGTCAGCACACCTTATTCAGAGCGCGATTGAAAGCATCGCGCATAGAATGACTATCATCATTATTTCACATCGTCCTTCTACCCTGCGCCGAGCGGATAAGATTTACGTTTTTAAGAATGGCCACATTGTGGAACATGGAACTTACGCGGAATTAATAAAATCCGGTGGCCATTTTAAATCCCTCGAATCTATGCCTATCTCGTGAATCGTGTAATGAACATCGGAACACACAAATTAGATAAACCTATCAATTCTCACCGAAAATTAAATAATAGAGAAGTGTTCAAGTTTTCTACAAAAGCAAACAACCTCGAAGCTCTGAAAGGACGTATACGAGGTGCAAAACTATGTGAACAATTTGTCGTTCAAGCTGCTGAATGGTTGGCGGATAAGCAGTCACTTCTTGACGCTATCATAAAAAAATTTGAGGGGAAAAACTTGGCTGTTCGTTCGAGTGCCGTAGGTGAAGATAGCATTATAGAATCGCAAGCGGGCGCAAACCTAAGTCTTATAAACGTTCTACCAGAACACGAACCTCTTGCTTTAGCTATTGAGAATGTTTTTGAGAGCTATAAGCAACGCCATGATAATGATCAAGTTTTGATCCAACCAATGGTTGAAGACGTCGTTATAGCCGGTGTTGTAATGACCAGAGACCTAAATAATGGCAGCCCTTATTACGTTGTAAACTACGATGATATGACGGGCCGAACTGACACAGTCACAGGTGGTGCTGAAAGTAAGTCGATCTATATTCACCGAGAACATACTGCAGTTCTGCATTCAGAACGGTTTCAGAGTCTACTCGAAAGTGTCCGAAATATTGAAGATATAGTCGGCATCTCCACCTTAGATCTAGAATTCTGCATTACGGAAAACGACCAAATTTATATATTTCAAGTCCGGCCTATTGCCGCTCACGGGCGCTGGGGTCTTGTCTCCGAAAAAGACATCGCAAACGTTATAAGTAAAGGATACGCGAGAATAGAAAAATCCATGCGCAAAGCCGATGGGTTGGCCGGAAAAACAACCGTGTATGGAGAAATGACCGACTGGAATCCCGCGGAGATGATTGGATCCGCTCCACGACCTCTCGCTACATCATTGTACAAAACGTTGATTACAGATAGCGTTTGGGCTGTTGCCCGGCAACAGATGGGATATCGATTAGTCGACCAACCGCTCATGGCTGAATGGTGTGGACGACCGTACATAGATGTTCGTCTTAGCTTAAATTCATTTTTACCAAATAATTTTGATGCAAATATCAGTGACCGCCTGGTATCCAATCAATTGTTGTTTCTCGCAGATAACCGTGATCACCACGATAAACTTGAGTTCACTATAGCCGTGACATGCCGCGATTTTGATTGGCCATCCGCTCAGAATTTATTGTCGCGTTTCTCTTTAGCGGAAAATGAAATAGATGCAATGGAGAGCCATCTCCACCAACTCACTGAAAAGCTCGTTATTGGCAAGATCGCTCCAATTGACGGACTTCTTAATAAAGCCAATGCCCTTTTGAGTGCCGAACCACCAACAAAACTATCAGAAATGCGGCAAACTATCGAAAACTGCCGCAATAATGGAACCTTGCCATTCGCAATGTTAGCACGTCATGGATTCATAGGCGTTCAACTACTTCGTTCCCTGGTAAAACGTGGAGTGATTTCGGTAAATACATCAGACTGTTTCATGCGCGGCATTCGCACAATTGCCACGGATGTGGCAGTTAGTATGAATCACTTGACCCATCAACGGCAATCTATGAATGTATTCTTAGAAAAATATGGCCATTTACGACCAGGTTCGTATGACATTAACTCTCCACGCTATGATGAAAACCCATCACTATTTCTAGGCCGGGATAGAATTAAACAAGAAATTACACGCACTAATTATGAGCCTGATAGTCAAACACTAAAGGCACTGGAAGTAGCAATAGCTGAAGCCCAATTTAAATTTGGACCGCGGGAATTACTCCATTATATCGCTAGCTCAATAAAGGCGCGCGAAGCCGCTAAGTTTGCGTTTACACGCAGCCTTAGTGATTTGCTAAGGGCCTTAACTGGTTACGGAGAGCGTTTAGGACTTACTCGTGAGGATCTATCCTACCTACCTATCGACTACATCATGGATGGTATGGACCCAACCGAAGCTAAAGGGGAAATATTGGAAGCCAAAAAAAAATATGAAATACATCGCGCAGTTCGGCTTCCACATTTAATTACGGAGCCAAACGATATATTGGTTATTCGGGTTCCTATCGGGCAACCAACGTTTATAACAAATAAGTCACTCACCGCTTCTACAGTCCTTATTGGAGGGCTAGAAGATCTCGATATCGACGGGCGCATCGTGATGATCGAAAGTGCCGATCCAGGTTTTGACTGGATATTTTCTCGAAAAATAGCCGGTTTGATTACAAAGTACGGCGGCGCAAACTCACACATGGCCATTCGATGTGCAGAGTTTAGTTTGCCCGCAGCTATTGGTTGTGGCGAACGGCTTTTTAGCTCGCTGTCAAAAGCAGAAGCCGTCGAATTGAATTGCAGTTCTCGTAGAATTTTAACCCACGACTACAGCATATGATTAAAGTAGCCATCAGTCCACGTATTACCGAAACCAGTGATTACATCGAACTTAGAGACTCAATTAGTCACGATTGGATTCGTCTTTTAAATCACTGGGAGGCCTGGCCTATCATTATCCCAAACGTCCTTAATGACCCAGAAGCTTTCTTAGATGCGCAAAAATGCAATATATTGATATTGACGGGAGGTGACGACTACGGCCAATGCCCAGTACGCGACAATCAAGAAGAACGGTTATTAGCCCATGCAATCATTACCAAATTGCCGGTCCTGGCTATTTGCCGCGGCATGCAAATGTGTGCGCAGCTTGCTGGTGCAAAACTTGAGAATTTATCCGGCCACATTGCGACAACTCACAAGATACTTTTCCATGGACCCGGTAGGCTAGTTTACCCCAAAGCTACACATGTAAACTCTTTTCATGCCTTGGGGCTTCGGGCTAATCAATTGCCGAATAAATTTACAGCAATTGCAACAGACGAAAAAGGCTACATTGAGGCAATGGTTGATAGGGAAAACCCTATAACCTGCATCATGTGGCACCCGGAGCGATCGCCCGCACCAGTTGAAGACAGACTATTATTTGGTAAGCTAGTTTCGCACGGGGCTTTCTGGGCATGAAAGTGTTCATCCTTGCAGCCGGGCGGGGTCGTCGCCTCAACCCCTTAACTTCCAGCGCTCCTAAATGCCTGACCCAACTCAGCGGTATATCGCTCCTTTACATGCAGATTACAGCTCTCCGCGCATCCGGGTTGAATGATATAACGGTTATAACAGGTTACAAGTCCGAACAAATCGATATACCAGGGATTGATATACGTTTAAATAAGCGCTGGGCTGAAACGAATATGGTCGAATCTTTGTTTTTAGTCGCCAATGAATTTGGCAACGATTTCATTGTAAGCTATAGCGACATAGTCTACGAACCTTCCGTCGTACAATCTCTTCTCAGACATAAAAACGACATCTCTGTAGTAATCGACAAGAATTGGCGTCAACTTTGGGACGCTAGATTCGAAGAACCAATAAAAGATGCGGAAACGCTTAAACTCGATGGTCAGGGCCATATAAAAGAAATTGGACGCAAACCTGCTAACCTTAATGAAATTGAAGGGCAGTATATAGGTTTAATGCGATTTCGCGGTAATGGAATAGATGCTCTTTCTAGCGCTCGGAAAACAGAACGACAGGTGGCCAATTCGCTGGCTGCAGCCGACAACCTCTACATGACGGAAATCTTAATGCGTATTATTCTAAACGATACTCCTGTTACTGCAGTACCGATCCATGGAGGATGGCTTGAAATAGACACTTTTGGTGATTATCAACTCTACAAAGACATGATAAAATCACAAACGCTATCGGCCTTCATCAATTTAAATTCGATCACTTCTCGCGCTCGTGGATAACGTAAACTCTCAGCGTCCCAATATTCTTTTGCTATCGGTAGACGCTTTTCGCGCTGACCGAGCAAGTTTCTTGGGATACGAAAGGCCAACAACGCCAACATTAGATAAGCTTCGGAAAAACTCTCTTATCTGTACCAATGCGGTAAGCACAGCAGCATTTACCCAAGCATCTCTGCACTCATTGATGACGTCAACCCGGCCGTTATCTTATGGTGGATACGATATGGGAGTAGTAAATCGGCCCCCGACAATATTTCACCATTTTTCCAGCCACAACTATACATCTCACGTTCTATCGACCTTTCAATGGGCTAGCGAACTATTTGGCTACAAGAGTGGGGTAGATTATTTAGAGTACATGTTTGTGCTCAATTCCCTTGTTGGAACGGCAGAGCCTGTCCTCCGATCACAACTCCAGTCATATCAGAACGGCAAACTTTCAAGCTCTGAACTGGCTGCTCAAGTTGCTCCTTTTGTTCGTGGGCTTCTAGATTGGATCGACAATTACTGCAATCAACGTATCAAGTTCTACCATGAGGACAAACGTGATTTTCCAAATTCGAGATTTGTTAATGATGGTTACAATTTTGAAAAAATCAAAGCTATTGTCTCAAATCACCGAAATGCCTTCGAACGCGATCAAGTCTCCTATACACAACGCCACTTTAAACGTCCATTTCAACCACATGAATACCTCGGAGCCGAATGGCGCTTAGCGCGGCACCCTAAAAAGCTGATTGATGAATTTGTGTTTCAGATATCCAACCTGGTACTTAGGCAACTAGCACCAAAGTGGGCGAGCCTCCGTAATATGCGTTTTAAAAGGTATGTTGATGGGAAAGACCTGGCAGACCGTATCTGCCATCGTATGCATGCGTATGACGGCTCACGCCCTTGGATTATGTGGGCACACTTTTTCGATACACATGTTCCCTATTGTGCTGGTTACGGCAAAACCTGGTATTCGAAAACTAAACACTATCTAGAAGCTTTGGGTTACCCTAGTGACATTGATATTTCAATCGCAGTAAAAAAACGTCCAGAAACCGACGCTGAACTCCGAAACTGGTCGGCCTTGTACGATGCTTCCATTCGCTATGTCGACGAACAGGTGGGCCGCATAATTGACTCGCTTCAAAAATCTGGAAAGAGAGAAAATACCATCGTAGTTGTATTTGGAGATCACGGGGAAGAGCTCGGTGAACACGGCGATATTAGCCATCACTTTCGCTGTTATAGTCACAATGTACGTGTTCCATTACTTATTAATCACCCCAGCCTCAAAGGCGGTACCATTGATAGCCTCGTTACCCTACTCGACCTAGGCCCAACCTTGGCCCAATTGGCCGGTATAGAATCACATCCAAAATGGGAAGGAGCCCCAATAACGAGCATGCCAGTCAAAAACCGCTCAGAAGTCATTCTTGAAACGGTCCATGGGGGGTCCTGTATTTTAACTGAACGGCCCATATATGCTGCGGTCAGGAATAAAGAATTCAACTTTCTTTGGAAAGAAACTCTCGACCCAACCGACCATTGTAGCCCCGCTGGACCTGAGTTATTTAATATCGTGTCTGATCCATTTGAACAGAAGAATATTTACGAACCAGTTCATCCTGTTGTTGAAAATTTTCTCCCAATCATAGCTAATAGATTGGCTGAAATTCCAGAAATCTCGGATGATCGTATAATTGCGGCTTTTGGTGAAGCTGGGCAAACCGCTTTACGTAGCAGGCAATAGACGAATCATAGCATAACGTCATATTAAGTGGGTATCATATTATGATGATATGGTTAGTAGGCATGTCCGGTGCTGGCAAGACTACAATCGGACGACACCTGTACAAAAAAAGGAAGAGTGTTGAGCGTGCAACAGTATTGTTGGATGGGGACGAAATTCGTCGCGTATTCCGTCATAATCACGTGCCAGATGCCTACACTGTCGGGGGTCGCTATCGCAATGCAGAACATATTGTTGAGTTATGCAGATTATTGGATAAACAAAAAATCGATGTTATTTGCTGCATCCTATGCATTTTTCCAAAAATTTTGCTCGCCAATAGGACCGAGTTCAGTGAATATCATGAGGTGCACGTGCATGCACCGATGAGCGTTCTTGAGCGCCGTGATACAAAAGGCCTTTATGAGGCTGCGCGAAAAGGGCTCGAAAAAAATGTTGTTGGCGTCGATATCGATTTTCCGTCTCCACCGAACCCGGATCTTTTTATAGATACCTCAAAGGGTATTTCTGTTGACGACTCAGTCTCAGCAGTGGCTAAGATGGTAGGCTGGGACTAGTTTTGATGAAAAACGTTGAAAGTTATCCATATGCCTCTGGCCCAATATTAGAAGAGCCCAATACATACTTCTATACGCCATATGGCGGATCACACTTCCTAAAGGCGTGGCACCAAGCTCGATACAATGTTTTGGGCGAGTTGCCCTCTCCCAAAACACCAACACTGAAAATTATGCGGCAAGAATACGAAAGTATGCATCCCCCTTACACAACAACATCTATTTTGCATACGTTATGCAACGATTTCAAAAATGGGATGAACGGGACGCCTGCTAACATAAATTATCTTGAGAAAATTCTTAAAAAATTCGAAACCACAAAGCATCTACACAGCGCTTATGGGGCAGATTGGCGCGCCGTAGATAAAACAGATTATAAAAATTTACGAAATTACCTTTTACTAGGGCAAGTCTTAACTTTCGCTATCGTCCAGTCCGAGAGTTTACGTTACCTAAACGGGCTTTTAAAGGTTATGGATACGCTTTGTGCACTTCGGACACAATTAAAACAAGGTGACCAACGCTGGTTAGCTGCATTGATTAAAGCCGAGTTACGCTTTGTCGATAAAGTCTGTAATCAGAAAGGCGTGACATTTTAAAACTTAAAAACGTTTTATTTTTTGCGCATGCGAGCTGTCGATCGAAGGCATATGCTCAAGCTTTACGTAATGGTGGCATCAAAATTGGGTGCAGTGTACTCCACGGTGCCGAAGACCAAGAGGTCTCGCTCAACGCTGACGGTCCATCCTCCAATAATGTGCCCATCTTCGACCCACATGAGCCTCTTCGAAACACACTATCTGATATCTCCGATGTTATACACGAAGTCCCCCAATTGGGCATAAATCACCCAGAGGTAGTAACCATAATAATGGCAGCAAAACCCTCTTTAATTATTTATTCTGGAGTCGGCGGCGAAATTGTAAAAACCCCTGTCTTGTCACTCAAAATCCCACTCTTGCATGCCCATGCAGGTTTACTTCCAGATTACCCGGGAAGTACTACAGTATATTATAGCCTCCTGGAACGTGCCGACTGCGGCGTCTCGTTAATTCTACTATCTTCGGGTATCGACACCGGGGATATCGTCGCACAAAAGGTTTACCCTGCACCCCCGCCGGGGCTTGACATTGATAATCTGTATGATGCTTCTATTCGTGCCGATTTGTTGATGGAAGGACTAACGCATTGGGCCCAAAACGGTGGCTTTAAAAACAAAGTTAGCCAACGCTCAAATGCAAGAAAACCTTATTTCGTTATTCATCCGGTCCTAAAGCATATTGCAATCCTCAGCACAAACACCAGCAAAACAACCAAATACTAGACAGTAGAAGAACCGAAAAGACCTTTGCTTAATCCGGGAAAATATTTCGATTAAACTTTCTATATCAAACATAGCACTTCCAGCATTTAAACATAGTTACGAGCTCAGTATGCTCTCTGAAATTGGGTTTGAAGGTCTTGAGGTTGCTCCTAGCCGAATATGGCCTAACACGTGGGAAAAGCTGAGCCTTAGGCAGGTCGATGCTTATCGTCATGAGATTGAAGCCTGTGGCCTATCAGTTGTGGGGTTACATTCTTTGTTTTTTGACCAGCCTCTACTCGGCATGTTTAAAAATTCCAATGTCCGCGCTAAATCTCTTGACTTTCTTGTTCATCTCTCCAGTGTTTGTCGCGACTTGGGGGGACACACACTCATTTATGGTAGCGGCCGAAAACGCGGGATATTAGACCAAAAAGATGCGTTGAATATAGCTATATCATTTGTTGAAGAGTATGTTCGCAAGACGGAAGACCATGGTACCTGTTTATGCTTTGAACCTCTGGGAAAAAAAGACACTGACTTCATAAATTCTGTTTACGATGCCAAAGCAATAGTAACTCAAATAAATCACCCAGCATTAAAAATCCAAATCGACGCTAAGGCTCTAGTCGAGAATAATGAGGTTTCGAGTGACGTCTTTGAGGACTGCGCTAACCAGCTGGTTCATTATCACGCGAATGAACCTGGACTTACTGAGTTAGGCCAATCAGGTCTTGTCGACCATCGTTTCCTTGGTGCTCAGCTTCGGCGCATTCGTTACGATCGGTTCGTATCAGTTGAACAACGAATGCTCGAGGCAGACGATCCAATGAAAAATATTTATAAAAGCATGTCTGTACTACAAAGATTTTATAAATATTAATCTGTATTCCGAACTAGATATGAGAAAAGTGTCATGAAAAAGCTAATATGGAAGTGGGTTGCAAAAGGCTTCT
The DNA here is from genome assembly GCA_002721825.1 of Magnetovibrio sp. Classification (GTDB taxonomy): domain Bacteria; phylum Pseudomonadota; class Alphaproteobacteria; order Rhodospirillales; family Casp-alpha2; genus TMED8. The sequence continues at coordinate 51,424 of PBLS01000043.1, read as the reverse complement.
TAGGTAATATCTTGTTATTATTTGGGCCTTTTTTACGGCAACGAGAAAAGCTTCTAGGTTTGCGAAATCCACTGCATATGAAGTTCATAACGACGGAACAAGGTGGAAACTTATACGTTTCAGAATTCGAAAATCACATTTCACTTGGTTCCGCATCAGGAAAATTAATACGATTTGATCCAGATCAATTCGAAGATGATGTTTCATTTCTTTTTGATCGGTTGGTCAAAAAATCCGATACTGTACTTGACATTGGAGCAAACAATGGTTTCCACACCGTTTTATTTAGTAAGAAGGCATCCAATGGACGGGTCTTCGCTTTTGAGCCACTTCGGAAATTTGCCCAACAGGCTTCCTTGAACTGCGCGCTAAATGGCGCGAATAATGTGAAAATAGTTAGTTGCGCGTTGGGTGCTAAAGATGAAAACTTGGATATGAAGGTCAATATCGGCGGAGTAGGCCTACAAGGTACCAGTACGTTCATCGACAATAATAAGCACGTTGGTGAAAATCCAGGTTTCTATGAGACTCAAAGTATGCCTGTCCGGCGTTTAGATGGGATAATCAACAAAATAGGAATAAGTGACAAGGTCAATTTCATGAAAATTGATACTGAGGGATTTGACACCATGGTACTGGAAGGAGCCATGAGAACCATACAAACATATAGACCTGTGATGTTTGTTGAGGCACATACTACCCGTTTAATCGAAGCTGGAAAATCCTGGGCCTGGTACATAGATACATTCCCAGACTACCACATCTTGGTCATGTATCCGACCACACGAGCCAAACCTTACCTGCATCTGGAACCTTTAACACCTGACCTCCCCATTATTTCGGTAAATTTATTAATGCTTCCAAAATGTCCAAATCTAGCTTTCGACAAATGATGGACCTAATTACTCAAACATTTAAAGCGTTCATCGTTGAATCGCTATGAACCGTACTTCACCCATTATTGGTTGGGCTGATACATTAAACTCACTGCAAAACGGGCTTTTTGAGGAAGAGCGCTCCCGGTCCGCGTATTGGGACGAAGAATCAGAAAAATTCACTGTTGATGCGAACGGTGAAATCCACGGCGTAAATTCTATGGGCACCGTATCACGAAAGCGCGATATGTTCCACCAAATTGCCCATTGGACCCTTTTGTCACCTTTTCGGCTATTAGGGTTACGATATAACTCATTTTCAATACATCTCCAAAATGGCTATGCAATTGCTAGAATGCATCACCGTTTGTTTACACATGATATGCTACGACAAGTTTTAGTCATCTCTCTCCTTGATCATTATTTACCCTTATCCGAGCAAAAAGGCTGCGGATTAATCATTGGTGACGGGTATGGAATATTAACTTCGTTGTTTCTACGATCGGGCTATATGAAAAAAATAGTTACCTGCAACCTCACAAAGTCGCTACTTTTAGATCTAACAGAGATTAAGAAATCTTCGCCTAAAATTGGTGTGGCTTTAGCTTCCACCACTAATGAAATAAAAGCTGCATTTTGTGATGATTCTATCCGGCTCATCGCTGTTCAAGCAGATAATGCAGAAATCATTCGCGAAATGCCGGTTAACATTGCAACAAATGTTCACTCCATGATGGAAATGGAACCCAACGTTATTAACGCTTATTTCAATATTCTCCGTAGTAATAAGTCTGACCAAACTGCATTTTATTGCGCCAATAGGCTATACAAAAAATTACAAGGCGGAACCGTTACTCGTTTTATGGAATATCCATGGGATAAAAATGATAAAATTTTACATGACTCTGTCTCCCATTGGAGTCAGTGGAACATAAACAAAACACCACCATTTTTACACTACCGTTTTGGCAAAAGTCGAAAGGTCTGGCACCGGTTAGCAATTTTAAAAATGAGCCCACGTTGAAATTCCTCCCTCCAGCACCACGCTCCCATATCGCGGATGATACGCTATGGCGCCCCAGTTCATATAAATCGGAACTACGCCCTAAAGATCTATTGTGGTTAGATCGCGGTGAATGTCTCGATCCCAAAATGATTTCATTGGTAAAAAAACTGGCTTCTGACTTACCAGACGACACCTACTTCGCCTATCCGACCCCAGGGCCGCTTTACCGAAAACTGTCAAAATACTTAGGAATAAGCCCTGACCATATTCTCTTAACCCGGGGTTCGGACGGTGCGATAAAAACTGTTTACGAAGCTTACATAGAGCCCGGTGACACGGTTCTTGTATCCCGTCCGACCTATCAGATGTATAGCATTTATGCGCAAATTTTCGGTGCACGCATGGCTTTCGTAGATTATGAGGTTAGGAAAGGCAGACCTTATGTAGCGGGCTCCGATATTATCGCTAATATACGCTCAGAAAAACCAAAGCTTGTAGGCCTGCCGTTTCCGGACAACCCCGTCGGCTTTGCCTTGCCAACTGAAGAGCTAAAAGCTGTGATAGAAGCAGCCGGCGATTGCGGTGCATTGATTCTAATTGATGAGGCCTATCATCCTTTTCACGATGCTAGTGCTATTGAGTGGGTGAAGGACTACGGACATTTGGTTATTGCACGTACATTTTCCAAGGCATGGGGCATGGCTGGCATACGCCTTGGGTATACTGTAGCGCAGCCAAGTATTATTGAAATGTTAAATAAAGTTCGTACAATGATTGAAGCTGATGGAGTTGCCATGGCACTGGCGGAGAGGATGCTCGACCACGAAGGTACTATGCTTGCCTCTGTGGCTCGGTTGCGCGCAGCTCAGGGTTGGTTTGTTGACCAAATGCTACAACTGGGTTTTTATGCGTTTGATACCCCATGTAATTTTGTACATGTTGATTTTGGCGCGAAGCGTTCCGCCGTGGAAAAAGCCTTAAAGAACGTAGTCCGTTTCCGCGTTTTTCCCGATGCCTTATTAAAGCCCTATATGCGCTTTACCACCACGACTAAAAGCCGCTTCCAACCAGTGGTTGATATCGCACGCAATATTGCTGAAAGCGGATAAGGAATTTACATTGAGCTTTAATACCATTCGCGTCGCTTTGATTGGGTGTGGCCGAATCGCCGGACACCATTGTGCTGCACTAACTGCAACTACGGACGTCTCTCTAGCAGCAGTTTGTGACTTGGATATCGAAAAAGCTGAAGCCTACGGAACACAATTTAACGTGCCACATTTCACTAATTACCACAGTATGCTTACTAAAGAGGCTAATATTGATGTGGTTGCTATTATTACTCCCAGTGGCATGCACGGGGAGCATGCGATGGACATACTAGATGATTACAACAAACACGTAATCGTCGAAAAACCAACTTTTATGCGTCCTGATCAGCTTTATAAGGCTTACGATTTAGCTGAAAAATATGGAATGCATATCTTCCCTGTATTTCAAAACCGTTACAACAAAGCCGTCAAGCGCGTACGTCACGCATTAGATTTAGATGAATTGGGCAGTATTCGGCTAGTAAATGTCCGTTTGCGATGGTGCCGGCCGCAACGCTATTACGACTTAGCCGCTTGGCGTGGTACATTTTCCCATGATGGCGGATGTTTGACCAATCAGGGTATCCATCACATAGATTTAATACGTCACTTGTGCGGCGAGGTAAATCGCGTCAATGCCATAATGAAAACAATGGGTGTGGATATTGAGGCTGAAGACGCTGTAACGGCTACCTTAGAATTCGACTCCGGTGCTATCGGTTCACTGGAAGTAACAACCGCTGCGCGGCCGGATGACTTTGAGGCTTCAATCTCAATTGTTGGATCAACCGGTCTCGCGCAGATTGGCGGCATAGCCGTCAACGAATTACAAATTTTTACACCTAGCCCAGCTGAATGTTCTACAAACTCGGAAGACTTTAAAGGTATCGAAGGACATGGCGCGGTCTATGGTTATGGCCACGCAAAAATGTATTGCGATATAGTAACGGATTTAAATGGAGGCGCTTCCTATCCCGTATCCCGCAGCGATTGCCTAGCAACACTAAAACTACTAGACAGTTTCTATAGATCTGACGAAGCTGGAACTTGGATAGGTGTAGCCGATGATGCACAGTCAGTTCGCCTTGGCCGCGAAAATAAGGCTATCTCTAACCTTTATAAAACAGCCAAGCCATGACTAGAAATTTAAAAGTTGGGATAGCCGGATATGGGGTTGTGGGTAAACGGCGCCATCATTTCATCGATCTTCATCCTAGTTTTAAAACTGTCTCCGTCTGTGACCGCACACTCACGACTAACGATACTCACAATGAATTTGTCAACTCTCATTCTCACTACAAATCCTTACTCGATGAGGAGATAGATGTGCTTTTTGTCTGCTTGCCCAATGACATTGCACCGGAGGTAACAATCGCTGGGCTCCAGCGCGGTTTACACGTGTTTTGTGAAAAGCCACCAGGCCGAACCGTTGAAGATATTCGCAAAGTGATCGGTGTAGAAAAAAAACATCCAAACTTAATTCTTAAATATGGGTTTAATCACCGGTACCACGACTCCGTGCGCGATGCTCTTAAGCTACTAGAAAATAGTGATTTAGGTCCAGTGGTAAACCTGCGTGGCGTCTATGGGAAATCCCGGTTTGTCAGCTACGGAAAAGACAGCGACTGGCGGATTGATCGGGATGTTGCGGGCGGCGGTATTCTGCTAGATCAGGGAATTCACATGGTTGACCTAATGCGCCTATTTGCCGGTGAATTCACCGATATCCACTCTTTTGTCAGTAATAGTTTTTGGAATCATACAGTAGAAGACAATGCTTATGCCCTTATGCGCACCGCCGACGGTGCCGTAGCGATGCTCCATTCGACCGCAACCCAATGGCGGCACCGCTTCAACTTGGAAATAACGTGCAACAATGGTGCCATTATCCTCAGTGGCATTCTTTCCGGCTCAAAAAGCTATGGGACTGAGACCATGACTGTAATTTGGAAAGGGAGCGACGATAAAGGTGAACCTCATGAGCAAACTACACATTACAATCATGATCCCAGTTGGTCCGATGAAATTGATGAGTTCGCCACCGCTATTACTGAAGGAACAGCTATTGAAAATGGGTCATCAAAGGATGCCCTGAAAACGATGGAACTAGTATCACGGATATATTGCGCTGATCCCGAGTGGGCGTCACGTTGGAACTTGAGTTGCTAAGGCGGGTATACCTAAACAAACTGTATTTCCAAATTTAGTTATAGATTAAAAATTTAAACTTTTAAGAAAATTGCGGATAGTAATATGAAAATAATTGGAATTGTTCCTGCGCGAATGGCCGCTAGCCGGTTTCCGGGCAAACCCCTTCATCCTATCGCTGGCCGGCCGCTTATAGAGCATTGTTTTTTACGTGGGCAACTTTACAATCGGTGGGATGGGTACTTCCTGGCGACCTGCGACGAAGAAATTCGTGTGTTTGGAGAAGAAAAAAAGTTCCCGGTAATTATGACAGCAAATACTCACACCCGTGCTCTCGACAGAGTTGCAGAAGCAGCAGAGAAATGTGGTATTAGCCTAGCGGACAATGATATCGTGGTCTGTGTACAAGGCGATGAACCTTTAATGACCCCCGACATGATCGAGGCCGTGGTTGCGCCCTTTGAACAAGATGATAAGGTCCCTGGTACAATGCTAGCAGTGCCAATAACCGACGAATCGCTATATCTAAATCCGGACATCGTTAAAATTGCCCACGACAAGAATAACGATATTCTATACACTTCTCGCAGCCCCATTCCGTACAGCAAATCATTTTCGCCTGAATTAGGCGCAAAGCGAGTTGGTGGTATTTTTGGGTTTCGCTGGAAATTTCTAAAATGGTTCACAAGCCAGCCTGAGAGCCCCTTGGAGATAGCAGAAGCATGTGACTCTAATAGGATTTGCGATAATGGTTTTAAACAGCGTATGGCGCTTATAAAACCAGCCCCCTATTTTTCAGTAGACAGTATAGAAGACGTGAAATTGGTCGAAGATGCGCTTAAGAATGATCCAATTTGGGAAACTTATTAATGAACGAAGTCGTTGACGTGAGTTTACCACGTTTGAGTGACATGGGCTTTTCCATCGTCGGGATCGAGCTTGATAACCTTTGTAACATGGCCTGCACCTTTTGTCCTCTGCCTATCCGAGAGGCCCCCGATGCTTCCTTATATCTATCAGATGTTAAAAATATACTTGATCAAATTGCAGCTGACGGCACTGTCGATTTAGTAACCTTTCATCAATTTAACGAACCTATGATGTATCCACACATTTGGGAGTGCATCGATTTAGCCCATCAGCGGGGCTTGAGAACATTGTTGGTCACTAATGGTGCCACGTTAACAAAACGTAATATTGACAAGTTACTAAAACATTCGCCCACTATGCTTAGGATTTCTGCTCAGTACATATCTGAAGAGCATCACAATGATGTTCGCGGATACAAAGGTAAGTTTGAAACCTATTTAGCCGGCATCGCAGATTGCATAGCTGCACTGATTGACCGTCCACACGGTATAGCTGAAGTCCAGTGCGATCTTGCAACTCAACAAAAAATTTATGACTGGAAGCAAAAGCTTTCCGTATTTGCTGGCATGCGCGACCATGGCGATCCGACAATATTTGATAGCTCTCCTATCACCTTGAAACCGGTTTTAGCACATTTTCTCAAAATGATAGAGGGCCGCTCGGAAAACTTCACTTATGATGAGGATCAACATGACCGGAACATAAAAGCATCAAACGAGGAGTGGCGCGGTGCATTTGATCTTGCTTATCAATTGACCGATACGATTGTCATCGCCTATAAGCAATTCATCAACGGGCGCCGTATCCGTGATTATTTTCCTATAAAATACGGCCGCTGTAACAATTCAAACTTAGCAGTACTAGCAAATGGTGATGTAACCATATGCTGTTACGACTATGAAGGCTTCACTGCCATCGGAAATATAAAAAAGGACCCATTACGTAAAATTCTCGCTGATGGTCGTCCTATCATCGAGAATCTCCATAAGGGAGGCAGGATTCACTGTGAAGGTTGTGCCAAATGCCTTGGCTCGCCGAAACGACATGGCGCTTTTTTGCGTTCATTTCGAAATTTTATCCGCTATGGCGGCAACAATCATGACCGACCAATGCCAAAAACCGAACCATTTGGTACGTTACGCAGCGAAGGCTAGTTCGTTGCGTACTTGGTACAAGTATATCGTCACCGATGACAAATCATTTCATGGGAAGACCATCCATAACACAGTAGATCATTATATTGATACTTTGGCAGATTTAGATCGCAACCAATTTTTAAGCCACGGTCGAACTTCCGATTCTAGTATTGTGACGATTGATTTCCTACGACAAAACCTATCACCTGGTGAAAAAACCGTTAGTATTGGTGCTGGAAATGGTGAATACGAGGTCCATCTAGTCCTAGATGGCCAAGATATTCTTATTACCGATATTCTCGATGCTCCACTCTCCGTCACGCGGCGTTTGTTTCCGGAGGTAAATACACGAAATCTCGATATCACGACCAATAATTTTGAGGACCAATACAGTGATTTAATTGGTGCCTTTGACAACGTATTTGTTGCCAGCCTTTTTTACTGGCTAACTAACGACGCAGCTGAAATCGCCATAAGAAACATGACGCGCCTGCTGAGACCGGGTGGATGCTTACTGGTCACTTTTCGCTCTAAAGATACATTTTTAACTTGGTTCATTGACGAAATTATCTGCCGTTGGGAACGCCCCTTAAATGCAATTAAACGTAGACTAATCACAGGAAAACCGCACTACGTATTTCGTAATTTTGCTGGATATCGCAGACGACTCTCAGAATTTCAAAACTTGCTCACATACCAAACAGGACTTAAACAAATTAGTTTAGAGTTTGCTTCCCCTCACAAAGAGCTACAGCGCTCTACCATACTGCGTCTTCTCGCTATCCCAGAAATCCTCGGCCCGTTAATACCCCACTATGGCGCGTATCATAATATGTTTGTACTTAAATATGACCCGTAAAGCTATCGTCTTTGACCTTGATGGGACATTAATTGATAGTATTCCTGATGTTTGTGCAGCGGTAAATGAAACCCTAGTGTTTTACAAGCGCGCGCCAGTTTGCTCCGCTAAACTGTCCAAAATGATCGGACTCGGCGCCCAAATTATGTTGCAAAAAGCGTTTGCCGAAGATACCGCAGCCCGTACCCCCGTCCTCATCGAGGAAGCGGTACAGCGTTATTTAGACTTTTACAAAGCTAAACCTACTGACAGAACCATAATTTACCCCGGCGTTGTTAAAGTTCTCGAAGCCTATGCAAGAGAAGGCATCCCAATGGGCATATGCACAAATAAGCCAGCGGTTATGACCAAAATTATCCTCGAAGCCTTAGGCTTATCAAAGTTTTTTTGTGGTATCGCGGCGGGCGATAATGTAACCCATCCCAAACCGGATGGAAGACACATAAAACTAACCCTGGAACGGATGGGAGAAATTGCAGCATCAGCTATAATGGTTGGCGATAGCGAAGCAGACCTGATGGCCGCTCATGATGCCGGGGTACCCTGTGTAGCTGTAGCTTATGGGTATTCCCAAAGCGATAAAGATTTATCAAAAGCAGCCGCTATAATCTACACATTCAAACAACTCCCTGCTGCTATAACAAAAATCTTAGAGGTTAGAAAATGAGTCGGGTTGCGGTTACATCTCGGTCTTTTTCGAAACATCCAGAATTACGATCCGAGCTCCTGAAAAAATACCGAGACACAACATTTAACGATTCTGATAGATCCTTGCGGGGCAGCGATTTAATAGAATTTCTCAAGGGTCATGACTCTGCAATTACGGCTTTAGAGCCCATGGACGAAAAGGTTTTTGCAGCCGTACCGGAACTCAGAGTTATATCAAAATATGGTGTTGGCCTAGACATGGTTGACATTTCCGCCATGAAAAACCGGGGCATAAGACTCGGCTGGGCTGGCGGTGTGAATAAACGCGCAGTTAGCGAATTAGTCATCGCTATGGCCATATCGCTCCTACGCCACGTGCCACATGCCAGCAATGAATTGCGCAAGGGACGGTGGCACCAACATAAGGGTCGACAACTATCTGACCGCATTGTAGGAATTATTGGCTGCGGAAACGTTGGAAAAGACTTAGCTGTTCTCGTGAAGGCTTTTGGGTGCAAAGTTTTTGCCTATGACATTCGCAACTACGAATTATTTTATTCTGAACACCATATCGAGGCGGCCGATCTCACCACTTTGTTACGCGAATCCGACATAGTTTCACTTCACTTACCACTCAATAATACTACTTGCGGTATTATTGGGCCCAATGAATTGAGCTTAATGCGTAAAGACGCCGTGTTGATTAATTGCGCGCGCGGTAATTTGGTTGATGAAGTTGCGCTCAAATCAGCCCTCGAGAACGGAAATCTAGCCGCTGCTGGTTTCGATGTATTTTCAACTGAGCCGCCAGAGGTTTCTGGATTACTAAACTTGCCAAATTTTCTCGCCACGCCACATATTGGCGGCTCAACCGAGGAAGCCATATTAACCATGGGCCGTGCAGCAATTTCAGGTCTTGAAACTGCCACTATACCTGACCCCCTGAATTGCATGGGAATCTGAAGAGTGACGTGTCCATCCACCTAGTAACCTCTAAGGCCGCGGCGCGCGTTAACACGTATGATTTCTGGTGTGCGATCAATGAAAATGATCTGGACCTCCCACCCGAAAAAGCGCGACCAAATACGGCAATAGCGTTGGAAAAAGCGCTCGACTATGTTTTCCCCAGTTGGCTACGCCTTAGTAGATTACTAGCAGCTTCACCTGGTGGACAATTCACACATACCGTGACCGGTGCACACAATGCCTCCGATTTTGGGCTTATGCTTTCCTGGCGCAAACTAATTGGCGATTGGGCAAAGGAAGAGGTTACCACTTTAATTATTTGTGATGATCCTTGGGCATTTCGTGCTTTTAGCGAAATAGATAGCGTGATTGCGGGAGTTCCGCCAGTCCTATTTCTACCATGGCTAAAGCACGTATTTCGTGGTCTCTTAGCTCGCAGTAAGGCGAGTTTGCTCGTCCTTCGGGCATTCGTCCTTTTGCGTAGAAGCGCTGCTTTTGCACAAAACCAGCGCGCCACACTTTTAGTATACGGTCACCCAAATTCAAGCGCGGACGGTGAGGACGCCTACTTTGGATCACTGATGAAAGAACGACCAGATCTAGTTCGTGTACTACATACAGATTGCGGCGTGAAGCATGCCAAAAGACTAATGGCCGATGGTCGCACCGTTAGTCTACACGGGTTCGGCTCAGTGAAAGAGGCGCTGAATCTACCTTTTCTTTGTTGGAGGCCAAAATTTACAGGTTACCCTGCGGATCTAATGTGGTTAATCCGAAGAGCTGCAGCAAAAGAGAATGCTGCAGCAGGAACCGCTATGACATATTGGCAGTCCATTTGCCAGCGCCGATGGTTAAAGAAATGCTCACCTCAAGTCGTTGCCTGGCCATGGGAGAATCATAGCTGGGAACGAGAACTTATTAACGATGCAAAAGCTTTAAAAGTGAAGACTATCGGCTATCAACATGCAACTTTTGGCGTGCAGGAACGAAATCATTCAAATGCCTCTTGTCCGGACGCTATTGCTTCCCTTCCGAATCAGCTAATATGCAGCGGCAAATACTGGTTGGACCGTCTGGCTTCCTGGGGCCTGCCGGAAAACCGACTATATGTCGGAGGCGCTTGGCGCTTTCCAATTATCCCGAAAATAAAACATAACTTGGATAAACCTGTCTTTGTTGCGCTCCCCGCGCAAAAAACAATTGCCTATCAGCTGATAAATGCCCTGAGATCCATTGCATCCGACGGGTGGACATTTTTGGTAAAAAGCCACCCTTTGACACCTATCACTTTTCGCAAAACTGAGGGAATTGTCGCAACCAATATTCCACTATCTGAGCATAGTCAATTGCATTCTGTGATTTTCGCAAGTTCTTCTGTGGGCGTAGAAGCGCGGCTTGCCGGGCTCCCAACAATACGCTTTTTACCAGAAGGTCAAATTGCTAGCAATGTTATCCCACATACATGGGACGTACATACCGCCGACACGAAAACACTTAAATCAGCATTAGAAAGAGCCGTCCCGGGTCCCCCCGTCGACAGCCACTCAATCTTTGCGCCGGTCGACCGACCAGCGTGGCGACGATGGCTACAAATAGAAACACTTCTAGAACCGCTGGAAGCACCAATTGGTGCTGGGAGATGGGCTTCAATTTGTAGAAAAATTTCTCAGCTCTTTAATGACCCAGTGCTTCGGCGTTGGCTTTCTGGTATGCTGGTTGGAAAATATCAGAAACCTCCTTCATTTTTAGCACATAACCCACCCTATCTTTCTGCACTCCCAGGAAAAGATATACAATATCCTGCCATCGAGCCAACTGTCTTTTCATATAACAAAACTACTGCCCCCACCGATGCTCTCGAATTGATACTACCCGGCCGGATCATAACAATTTATCCGGGTGATCAAGCGTGGTTATTTTCAGTCGCTCTGGGTGACTCGGAGACCTGGCTAGGCATTCAACGCTTTTCTTGGCTACCGTTAGCAAAAACAAACGTTGATCCTGCTTGGGTTAGTTTGCTTTATCGTACCTGGAAGTATTATTACGCTTCAGCTCGTGGAGAATGGGCATGGCACCCATATACAGCAACTGAACGCGCAATCAATCTTATCGATTTTGCAATGATGCATGGCGCTCCGGAATCAAATACTAGTTTCAAGGACACTTTACGCGACCACGCTAAAGAAATAATGACCCGACTGGAATATTTCGGCGAACACTACACTGGAAATCATCTCGCAAATAATGGGCGCGGCCTCTTTCAGATTGGCTTAGCCTTAGGTGACAAATTTATTTTTTTAACCGGCTATACGATTTTGATTAAAGAAAGCGAGAGGATCCTCTCGCCCCGCGGAATTTTATTGGAGGGCTCTACCCATTATCATCTCATCGTTACGCGGTGGTACATAGAGTGCTGGCTTGCCGCACGCCGAATTAACTTGTCTGAGGCAAAAACGTTGGAAAGAGTATGTCGCAAAATGATGGCCGTTATTTCGGCATTAGTTTTACCAGGAGGGTTCCCATTAATAGGGGATATCTCGCCAGACTCACCACCACATTTTCTATCAGGCCTAATATCCAAAGAGCTTTCTATGGATACCTGGCTCTCAAAATTTACCAAGTCGGATCTACTGCTGATCGATAATCTGAGGCGGGATGATTGCCCAGATTTAGCAGAGGATGGCTGGCTGAGATTTGAACGCGGAGATTGGGCTGGGATATGGCACGCATCACCTAACGGCTGGTCAGAAATGCCAGGACATGGTCACCAGGATGTTGGCGCATTCGAACTGCACTGGAAGGCGACTCCTATCTTTATTGATCCTGGCCGTGGCAGTTATGGACAAACAGTAGAAGCCCGAGAATATCAGTCCGCTGCTGTCCATAATACGATACAGATTGATGGACACGACCCTTATCCAACCAATCGCCCATACTATGATGATGGATTTAGAAGAGACGTCAGTGCTGGTACAACAATTTTCTCGAGCGCTAATTCAGTCTCTGTCTCTTTTGATGGCTTTACCCGGTTACAAAATGTTGGCGGCATCCTTAGAAGGTGGGCTTTTGATGAAAATAGCTTCACGTTAACTGATGAAATTAACGGTACCGGGACTCACAGCATTTTGCGGCATTTAGTAACGCAACATCCAGTAAAGACCAAAAATGAATCCGTTATCATCAACGTTGGTAGTTTTCAATTTACAGTTATGGGTGGACCTCTAGTGGTGAGACCTATTAAACGCTGGGTCTCCTATGGCGTTGCAGAAAAAGCGAACGCAATAGAGTTTCAAAGTTATGCTAAATTGCCATGCGCTTTACAGATCCGCGTGGATATCTCAAAAGGGAAGTCATGAAAGAATACCCAATTCGCGAGATGAACACACACGACATAGATCGCTTCCGCGAACTTTATAAAGCAGTTTGGGGATTTAACCGACCGCTTGGCTTCGACAAGTGGCGATTATTCGATACACCGCATGGTACCTGTCCAACCGCTGTTGCTATGGATGGAGACAGGTTTGCTGGTTTATATACCTTATGGCCCATTAGTTTATATCTTGCTGGAACAGAGGTCCTCGGCGGACAGTCGATGGATACTATGACGCATCCTGATCACCAAGGACGCGGACTCTTCACTAAACTGGCCCTAGCAAGCTATGAAATAGCAGCGTCTCGGGGCGTTAAAGCGCTCTACGGGTTTCCAAATCCAAACAGTTATCCTGGGTTTGTCAATAAGCTCAACTGGGACCACACTGGAGATATAACTCATTACATACGGCTCTTGCGAATATCAAATCACCCTCGGGTCCCAACTGTTGTAAAACCAGTTTGCGATATAGTAGCCCACCTCATACCAAAAGGTAAATTTGGCCCCTTCCGCATCACAAATAAAAGACCTCCAGAAGAATCAATTATAGAAATTATAGCATCAGATACTGAACCTAATGTTTGCTCCATAAGCAAATCAACAAAGTGGTTTCAATGGCGCTACACATCAGAATCAGAAAATGGCTATAAGTGGATAACCGCATACAGTAAAAATGATAAAGCCTGCGGCTTTGGGGTTTGGGGGATGCGCGAAGAAGGTTGGTGTGGTTCTAGAGACATGCGCGCACACCTCGTGGAGCTGGTAGGTGCATCAGAGGGTGCAAAACGTGCGGTTCTAGCTGCAATCATTAAAGAAGCATTTGAAAGCCATGCTATGTTGCTAGAAACGTTATGTTCTTATCCATCAACCGAGCGCGTTTTACGTCGTGCAGGCTTTATACGTCACCGCCGTGCACCACTTATCACACGAAAAACTACTACATCAAATTTACCAGCCAACATCCATAATCATTCCACTTGGAGAATTATTGGTGGCGATGTCGACACCTTCTAGTATTCATCCGCCAACACGAACACTCACAGAATTCATTGGTCCGGTAAGCCGAAGCGCGCGAATGCGATCAATTGCGCGCGACATTGCACTTCGGTTACTGAGCGTTCGCAGCCAAAGTGATCAAAATAGTATACGGTTTCCATTTTACCACCATATATTTGAAGATGAACAAAAAGGTTTTACGCGCCAGCTCAAAGAGATGTTAAATTTTGGTGACTTTATAGGATTAGATAACGCAGTCGCAATACTCGAGGAGGACTTGCCAATAGATGGCCGCTATTTCTGTATAACTTTTGACGATGGCCTAGCGAGTTGCGCCTGGAGCGCCGCCCCCATCCTCAGCGAGATGCAAATCCCCGCAGCATTTTATGTAATTTCTAATTTTGTAGATTGCAGCTTACCTCCGGGGGACCCAATAGCGCGAACTGTCTTTGGTTTTAAAGGCCGGAAAACCGCATTGGATTTTATGTCATGGAAGCAAGTTCGAGAACTAGCTGAATCGGGTTTCACTATTGGCTCCCATACTGCCGACCACATCTGTTTGGCTGACCTAGATGACGAAGCAGCCGGGAACCAAATTTCCAAATCCAAAACCGATATAGAAAAAAACACCGATCAGCAATGTATCCATTTCTGTCCGCCTTACGGAATTCCCGGGAAACACTTTGATCTCAAACGAGAAACAGCAACGGTAAAGGATTTAGGGTTTGCCTCCCTAGTATGTGGCGTCCGCGGGCCCAACAAAACAGGAGCAAATCCTTTCTCAATAAAGCGCGATCACCTCCTAGCTAACTGGGGCCAACATCAACTACGCTATTTTCTAGGGCTGGACTGATCATATAAAATGTGTGGAATCGCCGGATATTTCTGCCCTAAAGGTATTACGCCAGAGAACGCGGATCTAGGATTAATGAGGTCTATACAGTTTCACCGTGGACCAGATGGTGAAGGCAGTTACTATAGTACTGACAAACGGATTCAAACAACTTTCGTTAGGCTCGCCATCATTGATCTTGATACCGGCAACCAGCCGCTAGTAGACCGAAAGCATAAGAGAGTTTTAGTTGGTAACGGGGAAATATATAATTTTCTTGAGTTACAAGAGCATAATGTTTGTCGAGATTATCCTTTTCAAACTAAAGGCGATATGGAAACAGTGCTTGCGCTGATTTCAAAAGTTGGTGACGATTTCATTTACCACCTAAATGGCATGTATGCGCTAGCCGTGTACAATGAACGTAAACATCAACTGCAGTTAGTGCGAGACCGCCTTGGCATAAAACCGCTTTATTGGGCTCCCACAAGCCGCGGAGGCATAATCTTCGCGTCAGAAATCAAGGCCCTTTTTGCCTCCGGTTTAATCGAATCAAAAGTCAACGAAACCGCCGTCACCGCATACCTACGCCACGGTTATGTTCCAGGTCCTCAAACAATATTCGATGGTATCGAGAAAATAATGCCTGGAGAGCGACTAATTGTTTCAAGTAATGGCGACATTAAAAAACAGCGTTATTGGAATGCAGCTCCCCACAATGACATACCAAAAAACTCTATTGACGTACGTAATCATTTAAGGGAATTGCTCGAAGACAGTATTAAACTCCAAATGCGAGCCGACGTTCCAATAGGGCTTCTTTTATCTGGTGGAATTGATTCAGGAATCATTGCTGCTCTAGCTTCAAAATATTCCGCAGGACCACTCAACACTTATTCCGTACGCTTTGAAGGCGCCGAAATTGATGAAACGCCGCTAGCTAGACTAGTTGCGGAAAAATACGGCACAAATCATTCAGAAATTACAATCCCCGTCAAAAATGTAGCTGACTTTTTGCCTGCACTCGCGTGGCACTGCGACGAACCACAAAATGATCCAGCGCTACTTCCAAATGCACAAGTCGAAAAAGAGTTAGGAAAAAATCTAAAAGTCGCACTTAACGGTACTGGCGGCGATGAGTTATTTTGCGGGTATGGTCGGTATTTTCAACTCGGTATCGAACGCGCTTATCAACATTTACCAGAATTCATCCGTCGCGATGTGGTCGAACGAATAACAAAGTGCATAAATCCCATGTCTGCCTTTCGACTTGGCCGCGCTGCACACTGGGACACCGATCCAGGACGGTATATCCACGATCATTCAACATTATTTCCTGACCCTATACTAAAATTGATCGGCCACCGGCCAATGGATCAAACAGCGCGTCAGTCGTATTTTGCCAGACAATTTAGTGTCCCTCACCAAACCCGCATGCTCATTGCAGACATAAATACCTATCTCGTCGAAAATCTCCTAACGCTTCTTGACCGCACGTCAATGGCATATGGGGTGGAAGCCCGGGTCCCTTTTTTGGATCATCGATTAGTTGAATTTGCGTTAGCCGTACCACCTAAAATTAGAACTCCTGAAAACCAACAAAAAGGCCTGGAACGGGAATTAGCAGAAAATTTGTTGCCACAGAAGATTTTACAGGCGCCCAAAAGGGGATTCGCGGCACCAGCGAAAGCCTGGGCGCGATCCGGTCTAGCTAAGACTGCCCAGCGTTTTCTCACACGTCCACAATCACTGGAAAGAGGTTGGTGGACAGCGGATGGGATTAAGGCCCTTGCCGCCAAACCAGAACGATTTAGTTTTCAGCTATATGCACTATTGATGCTTGAGCTTACTGTTTATCTGCATATAGAGAACATTCAACTGACAAAACCATCGGCTACAATGGATGAGATCGTTGATGCAGCCCAATAAGCCGATATCGGCACTTGATGTCACAGTTATAATCCCGGCATACGATGCGGCCGATACCATTTCAAGGGCGTTGCAAAGCATCGCCAATCAAACATTTCTCCCAAGAGAAGTAATTGTCGTGGACGATGGTTCAAATGATAACACAGCAGGCCAAGCAGAAGCGTTCAAGCCGAAAATAAAAGGTTGTGCGCTAACTGTCCTTCGTCAATCTAACGCCGGCCCGGGCGCAGCCCGCAACCACGCAATCTCTGTAGCAGCAAGCAAGTGGATAGCTTTCTTAGATGCAGACGACGAATGGTTACCACGCAAACTCGAAAAAACTTTTGCAGCCATAGAACAATCTAAAGAAGAACCTGCAATCATCGCCCATGATGTAACAGTTATAGATAAGAAAAAAGAAGTGATCTACAACTGCGCAAAACACCACTCCGGAACAGGGGACCCATTCCATGCTATGTACCGACGGGGATACGTATCTACATCAACCGCGTTGGTACAACGAACCGCCGTAATAGAGGTAGGAGGCTTTGATATAAACCTTCCTAACGCGCAGGATTTTGATCTATGGCTTGCCATCTTGTCTAACTCAAAAAATCAGATATTAGTTTTTCCTGGTGCATACACACGACACCACAACCGACCCGGAAGCGTCCAAACCCATACTTTGCGGCGTCTACAGTGCAGTGAAACGGTAGCACGACGTTATTTTTTCGTTTTAGGGATACGTTCCGGCTCTGCTTTAGCTAGCCTAATTTTTCGAACCATAGTCATCCATTTTGAAGCCCTTATCACCTTTCGAAAATCGAGAAAATGGTTTTCTATGTTTTACTGCGCCATTCGCTTACCCACTGGCTTGATTCAAGTGCTTTTTAGCGCTATTGGCCAGAAGCAATATACACGGATTGATAATTTAGGCCAAAAGCTAACTTAATCCAGTTATTTAGCTGTTATTCTTTGCGTCGCAGGAAACAGCTTAAATTGATAACTACTCGCGGCGTAAAAATATACCTTAACACTAAAGAGATAGAACTATGGCGTCTAAAAAATCTTCACCCCTTGTAGCTCCTGTAACTGAAGAGGAAAAAAATAAATGGCCGGAACACGGTGTCGTCAAGCTCGAAAAGCCTTTTATCGATGCTCGTGGCAAAATTCAACCCCTAGTAGATGAAATGATGCGCTCAGCCGTAATGATAGAATCAAAGGCAGGTTCTCTCCGCGCGAACCATTACCATAAGACTGATTGGCACTATTGTTACGTAGTTTCCGGCAAGATTGAATATCTCCACCGCCCCGCAGGTTCCAGTGCCCCTCCGGAACTAGTAGTTGTCAACACAGGTGAAATGATATTCACCCCACCAATGATTGAACACGGTATGCAATTTCCAGTTGATACTGTATTTCTAACGCTCGGCCGCAATCCCCGGGACCAAGCGACATACGAAGCAGATGTAGTACGCGTTGATTTTATATCAACTTCAGGACTGAAGTCTTGGATGCCAGGCGACGAACAAAGCCGTGAAGATAAAACTAAGGATTCCAAAAATTGATCGTGAATGGCTGCTACCGTCGAGACGCCTGTCGACTATGTGGTAGCAACCGTCTAAAATCTATATTAACTTTGACACCAACACCGCCTGCTAACGCTTTTGTTGATAGTTCTCAACTTAACCTACCTCAACTAGTTTTCCCTCTTGATCTTTTCTTTTGTGATGACTGCACCCACGCACAGTTGCTGGACGTAGTTGACCCGCAAGTTCTGTTTTCGGACTATGTTTACGTTTCAGGCACTTCACAAGTCTTCGTATCTCATTTCAAAGAGTATGCAACAACCATATCAGATAAATACGCTTCTAAGACCAAAAAACAGCTAGTCATTGATATAGGCTCAAACGACGGTACCTTACTGGAACAGTTTAAAAATATAGGCTTCAATGTTCTTGGTATCGATCCCGCGCGTAAAATCGCGCAGCAGGCCTCTGCAAATGGCATAAAAACCGTGCCGGCATTTTTCTCAAAGAACTTGGCTGAAAAAATAAAAACTGAATATGGTCAAGCTCATCTCGTAACGGCCAATAATGTTTACGCCCACGCTGATGACTTGATTGATATTACGAGGGGAATTCGCACGTTATTAAAACCAAATGGGGTGTTTGTATTTGAAGTTTCTTACCTAGTGGATGTATTTGAGAAAACCTTATTCGATACAATTTATCACGAACATTTAGCCTACCATTGTGTAAGGCCATTAGTTAAGTTCTTTGCCGCCCAAGACATGCAGTTGGTAGCAGCCAAACGCACAGAGGCCCATGGCGGTAGCCTACGCGGTATTGTCCAACTGGCTGGCGGTATACACAAAGCCGATTCTTCGGTTGATTCTCTTATAGCACTTGAGAAGTCCCTGGGGCTAGATAAAGTAGAAACCCTACAGGCCTTTGGCTCTAAAATCGAGAATGTGAAATACGAATTGACCAATTATCTACATAGCTTGAAGGCTCAAGGAAAATCCGTTGCCGGCTTTGGGGCACCCGCTAAAGCAACGACATTAATGTATCATTTTTCTATCGGCCCCGATATCGTAGAATTTATAGTAGACGACAATCCCCTTAAACAGGGTCTCTTTTCCCCTGGCATGCATATTCCCATCCTGCCCACGGCTGCCATATACGAAAAAAAACCCGATGCTATTATTATTCTCGCATGGAACTTCGCTGAACCAATTATTAAAAATCACGCAAAGTTTCTAAATATGGGGGGGGAATTTATCGTACCACTACCAACTGTTAAGATTTTTAAAGAATGAAAAATTTTCTGCTTATTTCAGATATAGAAGAAATAGTGGGACGTCTCGGCGATGATATTAATGATTTCTCTGGAAAAACAATTCTTCTGACCGGTGGACGAGGGTTTCTTGGCCGGTATTTTATGGAAGTTATCGGAGTTCTTAATAGCCGAGTTCTCGAGAAACCTGTGACTCTTATTGCCTTAGATAATTTAATTACAGCAGGAAAAGAAGGAGCGCATATCCCCAATCTTCCTAATGTTAAATTTTTTAATCATAATGTGATACAGCCGTTTAATTTTGACCATCCAATAGATTACATTATTCATGCGGCTGGCATTGCTAGCCCGTTTTATTATCGAGCCTACCCATTGGAAACCCTAGAAGTCTCCATTACTGGAACCCGTCACATGCTTGAGCTTGCCGAAAAACATAAAGCTAAATTTACTTTTTTTTCATCAAGCGAAATTTACGGTGATCCTGACCCAAAGCATGTCCCAATGGCAGAAAGTTATCGCGGTAATGTCTCCTGCCAGGGCCCAAGAGCTTGCTACGATGAAAGTAAAAGGGTGGGGGAAACACTGTGCTACATCTTTCATAACAATAATGGGACTAGAACCAATACGATTCGACCCTTCAACGTTTATGGTCCTGGTATGCAAGAAGCCGACTACCGCGTACTTCCGAATTTTGCTAGCCGGATAAAAGGAGGCGTACCACTTCACATTTATGGAACAGGAAATCAAACCCGAACATTTTGCTACATAACTGATGCTATTGTTGGTTTTTTTCTAGTAGTACTAAAAGGGATACCCGGCGAAGCCTATAATATTGGAAATCCGAATCCTGAAATTTCCATGGTAAACTTGGTTGAGCGCATCGAAAAAATTGCACCAGGCCCTATTCGCTACGAATTAGTCGAATACCCGGATAGCTACCCCGGTGACGAACCTAGTCGACGAGCACCCGATATCCGAAAGGCGCGCCTTCAGCTCGGTTACAATCCGTTGGTAGAGTTGAATGATGGTTTGAAAAGGTTCTTTAATTGGTCCACCGAGTTTTATACAGGACAACCGTGAGATATCAAATACAAGGTTCTTATTAAATGACGATTAGTCTCTCTGTCATTATGCCAACCTATAATGAAGAACTAACTATTCTTGAAATTTTAAATTTGGTGAAAGCCCAAGAAAATGAGGTATTTTCGATGGAAGTCATAGTTGTTGATGATGGCTCCACCGATCAAACAATTAAACTGCTTGAGGCAAATACTACTCTTTATTCAAAGCTGATAAAATTATCGGAAAATAGTGGTAAAGGGGCCGCCGTTAAAGCCGGCCTCTCGGCAGCAAATGGCGAATACATTCTTTTTCAAGATGCCGACCTAGAGTACCTTCCTTCCGAATATCCTAAACTAATGCGTCCAGTCCTTGAATTTAAAGCAGACTTAGTTATGAGCAGTCGTTTTGCCGCGCCTGAAATAAATCGTGTAGCATATTTTTGGAACAAGGTTGGAAATCGATTAATTACTTTATTTTTCAATATTTTAAACAATACAACATTTACTGATATATATAGTTGTTACATGCTATTTCGGCGAGACCTCGTCCCCGTCAATAAACTTAAAAACATGGGTTGGGGTCAACATGCGGAGATTCTATCTATCGCTAGAAAACACGCCAAAAACATCTACGAGGTACCGATTAGTTATCATGGACGTTCACTTGAAGAGGGGAAAAAAATTCGAGCGTACCATGTGATTGATGTCTTTTGGACTATATTGATCCAGCGTTTTTTTTGATCTGTCACGATTCTGGAGATTATAAGCAGGTTATGAAAAGTCAGTTACAACCGGTCATCCTCTCTGGCGGAGAAGGTCGGCGCCTCTGGCCTCTCTCACGCCAATCTCGGCCAAAGCAATTTTTAAATATCAACGATGAGAAGAGTCTGTTCGCGCAAACTTTAATACGCACACAAGGTGAAATGTTTTCTTCGCCACTTATCGTCTGTAATAAGGAGCACCGTTTTTTAGTGGCTGAAACGATGCGCCAACTTAATATTTCGCCAAAGGAGATTCTCCTCGAACCCATTGCTCGCAATACTACGCCAGCCATAACAGCTGCAGCACTTAAGATCGTTGAAAACGATTCTAATGCAACCATTATCATTCTCCCCTCCGATCATATAATAAACGATACGGAAGCATTCTATAAAAGTGTAAAAGCTGCCTCTGAGCTGGCTGCAAGCGGAAAGCTCGTGACATTTGGCGTAGAGCCGGACTACCCTGAAACTGGCTACGGGTATATTAAAAGGGGTCCTGCACTAGGTTCTTGTGGATGGTGTGTCGAAACTTTTGTTGAAAAACCTAGCCACAACACTGCCAAAACATACATCTCTCAGGGGGGTTATTTTTGGAATGCTGGCATTTTTCTTTTTAAGGCTAGCAGCTTTCTGAGAGAACTTAGCAGACTTCAGCCGAGTATCTTAAACGCTGTAAAAGAAGCATTGGAGATGGGTGAGCGAGACCTGGATTTTATTAGGCTTAATCAAAAGGCCTTCCAAGCAGCACCAAATATCGCCCTTGATTACGCTGTCATGGAAAAAACTAATTCCGCAGCTGTAGTACTTTTAGACTCTGGGTGGAATGACTTAGGTTCATGGACCTCCTTCTGGAATCACGGAAAGCTCGACAAGGATAGAAACGTCATTGAAGGCCATGCAAGGCTTTTGGATTCACATGATAATTATGTTCGCTCAGAGAAACCCCTTATAACCATGCTGGGTGTGAAGGGGCTTGCTGTAATAGCAACGGGCGACACTGTCCTGATTATACCAAAAGAGCGCGTTCAAGAGGTTAAAGATATCGTTACCGACTTAGAAGGTTTAGGCTACAAGGAGGCCACCGATCACTCTAGCGTTTTTCGTCCCTGGGGACATTACGAAAATCTAGAAGAAGGAAACGGTTTTACTGTAAAACATATTGTGGTCAATCCAGGAGCAAAATTGAGTTTACAGTATCACGAACATAGATCCGAACACTGGGTCGTCATCTCGGGAGAAGCGCGCGTTACAAATGGCGAAAAAAGTTTTAATCTTCATCCAAATGAATCAACATATATTCCGGTATTTACTAGACACCGATTAGAAAATACAGGACCCGAGCCCTTACATCTAATTGAAGTTCAAGCTGGGGATTATATTGGTGAGGATGACATTGTGCGTCTTGAAGACACGTACAAGCGCAGCTGACGATAACCCCGTCGTTCAGAAACTCTCTGTTTACACATATCTATCTCTACCTTTTAAATTGCTTACGTTGAACCTAGTTAAAGAAAAATGATCCCATCATATAACCTTGGAGCAACTACTCTGCTGCCGTTTGTCGTGTTTATCATAACCTTCATAAGCACACGAAGCCTAATTCGCGCACTCTCAAACCGGGCAATTTTTGACACCCCTAATCATCGCTCTTCCCATGAAATACCAACTCCACGTGGCGGCGGCATTGCTATTTTAAGTGCGCTTTTACCCGCTTGGTTTATCATTTCGCTAGTATTCCCGGGATCGCATGGCGCAGTTTCGGCTATTATTCTAATAGCCCTGCTTCTAGCTGCTGTCTCCTGGATTGATGACCTTCGCGAAATAGGGCAAGTATCAAGATTTGCCATTCATATAGTGTGTGTTGCCTCCGCCTTATTATTTGCTCCGCTGGGGGGGCCTATATTCGCAGGGCACTTTCCGCCCGCTATTGACTTATTTTTGACTGCCCTAATATGGGTTTGGTTTATCAACCTTTTCAATTTCATGGACGGGATAGATGGTATGGCCGGCGTCCAAACAGCAAGCATAGGAATCGGCCTCTCTTTGACTTCCATGCTTGGAGAATTCAAAGAAGCAAGGCTTGCGTTTGGGTTAACCTTAGCTGCAGCTGCATTTGGCTTTCTACGCTGGAACTGGCACCCAGCCCGTATTTTCCTCGGTGACGTGGGCAGTATACCGTTGGGCTTCTTAATAGGATGGCTTTTACTTTTTCTTGCTTCGGAAGGGCAGCCACTGCCAGCTCTCATTCTGCCTTTGTACTTTATAGTTGATGCTTCTATAACTTTGGTGCGCCGAATGTCTCGCAGAGAAAAAATCTGGCAGGCGCACCGCGAGCACTTCTATCAGTTGGCTGTGCAGAGAGGTATGAGCCACGACCAAGTAAGCAGCATAGTCGCTATACTAAATATGGTCCTTATTGCTCTTGCCTTGGTCTCCATACGCGGTTTTCGGATAGAGGCACTTTTCGGTGCGTTCATTGCAGTATTGCTATCTATACTTTTTATGTCAAAGGCCTGGCCAAAAGTATGAAAGCTTCATATGAGAAAACAAACAAACAGAACCTGCATATTCTATTTATTACGGAGAATTTCCCTCCAGAAACTAATGCGTCAGCAGCTCGCGTATACGAAAGAGCTTGCTACTGGGTTAAATGGGGGCATGACGTTACAATTATAACTTGCACGCCAAATTTTCCCGAAGGTGAAGTATATCCAGGATATACGAATCGCTGGTACCAAACAGAAACGATGGATGGACTTAGAATTGTCCGCGTTAAAACATTTATGGCCGCAAATAAAGGAACGGTACGTCGAACCCTTGATTTTTTAAGCTTTATGATATCCTCGACAATCGCCGGGCTATTTGAACGGCGACCCGATGTGATCGTAGCTACATCACCACAGTTTTTTGCTGCTGTTGGTGGGTGGATACTTGGTGCAATCAGACGAATTCCTTTCGTATTTGAGTTAGGCGATCTCTGGCCCGCCTCTATTGTTGCCGTTGGCGCCATGCGTCCAAACCTTGGCATACGCTTGCTGGAAAAACTCGAACTTTTCCTCTATCGCCACTCAGTAGCGGTCGTCGCCCTCACAAATGCTTTCAAAAGCAATCTTGTTAAGCGCGGTATAAATAAAAATAAAATATCTGTCATCATTAACGGAGTTGACGCCTGGCGCTATGGTCCAAGAGCGGCAGATCCTGCGCTACTCACCCAAACTAGCTTACATGAAAAATTTGTTGTCGGATACGTGGGCACACACGGGATGGCACACGCGTTAAATAATGTCCTCGATGCCGCTGAAATCCTGCGGAAAAGTGAAGAGATTTCTTTCCTATTCGCGGGAGGCGGCGCTGACCGAGACAATTTGATAAACGATGCTAGAAGTCGTGCTCTTACCAATCTTGTTTTTTTAGATCGCCAGCCTAAAGAAAAAATGCCTGCTGTTTGGAGCCTGTGCAGTGTTGCTTTGGTGCATTTGCGAAATTCTGAAGTCTTCCGGGATGTGATCCCATCAAAGATGTTTGAGGCTATGGCAATGGGCCTACCAATCCTCCTGGCCGCACCTGAAGGTGAAGCTAGTGAAATTTTGCGGCAAAACAACGCCGGCCTACACGTTCCCCCTGAAATGCCCTCCGCTCTTGCTGACGCCATACAGTGTCTCTCTAGCGATTCTGCGTTGTATACAAAGTTCGCGAGCAATAGCTTAGCTGCAGGTGCCATACACAGTCGTGAATCACAAGCTCATGAGATGCTTAAAGTATTAGAAAAATCGGCAAGGGGCTAAATGTGCAAATACTAGTGACCGGCGCAAACGGATTTATTGGCCAACATCTATGCCAAATGCTCCTTGAAAGGGGACATCAGGTTACGGCTACTATTCGCCAAGAAATTGCTCCTAACCTACCAGAAGCAGTTACGTGCATAAAGATTGGCGACTTAACCACCGATGAGTTTTTAAATGACACAATTTCCGATGTCGACACAATTATACACCTAGCGGCCCGAACACACATAATGAGAGAAACCGAACCGTGTCCAAAGACTGCGTACCATTCCATTAATGTTGAGGCGTCCCGGCGATTAGCAAACCAAGCTGTAGCATTAAATGTTAATCACCTAATTTTTATGAGCTCCATCAAAGTAAATGGAGAAAGAACCATACAAATGTCCTTTTCGAACACTGACCCGCCAGCACCGGAAGACCATTACGGCCGCACCAAGTGGAGCGCGGAGCTTGAATTACAACGAATCACAAGTGGGACTAAAACAAACCTCTCTATTATTCGCGCCCCTCTAGTTTATGGACCAGGAGTGAAAGGCAATTTTCATAAGCTCATGCGGGCTGTTGCCAAAGGTAAGTTTCTTCCACTAGGTCAAATTAGGAATAAACGAAGCTTTTGCTATGTTAAAAATTTATGCGATGCGCTTATAATATTGCTTGATCACCCCGAACCCTCGGGAAAAGTTTATCTCGTTCGTGACGGTGAAGACCTCTCTACAACGACGTTAGTTCAACGGATTGCTCAGGCTCTCAATGTGCGCCCGAAGCTTTTTCATATTCCTATTCCCCTGTTTCGCTTCGCCGGCCGTATCCTTCGAC
Source organism: Magnetovibrio sp. (assembly GCA_002721825.1). Lineage (GTDB taxonomy): Bacteria > Pseudomonadota > Alphaproteobacteria > Rhodospirillales > Casp-alpha2 > TMED8. Next base: position 25,497 of record PBLS01000043.1, on the reverse strand, counting down.
GGAGGTCCGCGGTTTCACGATTGACTGACTCATTACAAATTAACGATGAGCCAATTCGCAAAACTTTAGGATGGTCCCCTCCATATACTGTGGATCAAGGCTTGGAAGAAACCGCAACTTGGTTTAAGAGCCGCTGTAGAAATTCTGAATTTCAACTCAAGGAAACGAAAACCCACGATGTTTCATAAAATCCCAGCACGAGGATGGTTTGTATTTTGCCATGATATAATTATGGCGGCATTATCATTTATTTTATCCGTATATCTACGCTTGGATCTTTGGATACTGGAATATTACAGTGAAGAATGGCTTGCTGCCACGCTGCTTTTCACTGCCATTGCTGCAATTATCTTCTGGGCTTCTGGCCTTTACCGAGGAGTTTGGCGGTACGCTTCGTTAAATGACCTTTGGGCGATAGTTCGTGCAGTCTCTCTTGCGGTCGTCATTTTCGCTTTTGCCATGTTTATATGGGTCCGCCTCGAGCCATTACCGCGATCGGTATTGGTGATAGAGTGGTTTGCCCTGATGGTACTTTTGGGTGGTCCTAGGTTCTTTTATAGGCTTATAAAGGATAGACGATTTGGGCTTGAAAACATTAATGGCGACTCAGAACGTATTCCTGTGCTCCTCGCGGGCGCTGGGAATGGGGCTGAAATGTTTATCCGCGCACTGCGACAAATGCCAAATGCCAATTATCGCGTTGTTGGCATCCTTTCTGAAACTTCGGGCCGTATAGGGCGGGAGATCCATGGAGTTCCAGTTTTAGACACTTTAGAAAATCTTGAAACTGTTGTCAGCCTACTTAACCAGGAGCATAACGGACCATTGCGTTTGATTCTTACGTCGGACGACATAGACGGAACTCGTGTACGGGCACTTTTAGATAGTGCAACTGCCCTTAGCCTTACCTTATCCCGGCTTCCTAAAATAACCGATCTTAAAGCCGGCATCTCAGATAAGCTTGAGGTGAAACCCATCGCTGTTGAAGATCTGCTTGGCCGTCCACAAGTACCCTTAGACCGCCTGTCAATGGCCCGGCTAATTGAAGGTAAAAGAGTGTTAGTAACAGGAGCAGGCGGATCAATTGGGGCAGAGCTTGCAAGGCAGGTAGCTGCTTTATCTCCGGAGAACCTCATACTATTAGACCAGTCCGAATATGCCCTTTATCGCATTGATCTCAAGGTTTCGGAAGCCTACCCTAAAATCTCCCGAACCATTAAAATTGCTGACGTGCGTGATCTTTTGCGGCTCGAAAAAGTATTTGCAGAAACTAAACCAGAAATTGTTTTTCACGCTGCCGCACTTAAGCATGTTCCTATAGTAGAGAGTAACGTCCTGGAGGGTATCTTGACCAACGTCTTTGGGACCGTGAATGTCGCAGATGCCTCCCGGAAACATTGTGTTAGCCATATAGTGTTGATATCAACCGATAAAGCCGTCAATCCCACGTCAATTATGGGAGCGACCAAACGCTTGGCCGAGTGTTACTGCCAAGCCCGAGATCGCCTTGCAGAAACCAATAGCACTCGCTTTATCACTGTTCGCTTCGGTAACGTGCTGGGATCTACCGGTTCCGTCGTGCCTTTGTTTCGGCGCCAACTTGAGCAGGGAGGACCGTTAACGATAACTCATCCAGATATGAGCCGATTTTTTATGACAATCCGTGAGGCAGTAGAATTAGTATTACAAGCAGCAGCACTTGGGGCTGGCGAAACTAATGGAGAGGTCCCCCTCGGTAACATATGTGTGCTGGATATGGGTGATCCGGTCAAAATAATCGACCTTGCACGACAAATGATTCGTCTAGCTGGTTTACGCCCATATAAAGACGTCGACATTAAGGTCGTTGGGCTGAGGCCAGGCGAGAAATTATATGAGGAAATATTTCACGGTAGCGAATCGCTCGTCCCAACGGAGTGTGCAGGTATTCTGCTTGCCGCACCTAGAGCCGCTGATATAAATGCCATCGAACGTGGTTTGAAGCGCCTGCGAGGCAATTGCAATAAAACAGACCAGAGAGATGCTATATTAACACTTCGCGAGCTTGTTCCCGAATACATTGGGAATGACAATGATAAAAAAAGTCACGATTAATTTAATAGCACCGTAAAGGTATCACTCGTATGTCAAAAAACACTTCTACGCCCATCAAACGAGCCTTAATTTCTGTTTCAAATAAAACAGGGCTTGAAGATTTTTGCCAATTCCTATCCGATCAAGGTGTTGAAATTTTATCTACCGGCGGCACTGCTAACGCACTCCGAACTGCAGGGGTCTCAATAGTTGACGTATCGGACTATACCGGTTTTCCAGAAATAATGAACGGTCGAGTTAAAACCCTACACCCAGCTATTCACGGTGGACTCCTTGCGGTACGTGGAAACCTCGAACATGAAGCCGCTATGGATAAACACCAAATTGAGCCCATCGATCTCCTAGTGGTCAATCTCTACCCATTTAAAGAAACTGTCACAAGCGGTGGAAACTTCGATGATTGTATCGAGAATATTGACATTGGTGGGCCAGCTCTTATTCGTGCGGCAGCCAAAAACCATGGTTCGGTAACCGTAATCGTCGATCCAAACGACTACGCAAAAGTTATGAATGAAATGGAGTCAAATAAGGGCTCTACAAGTATTTCCTTTCGTAGGGGCTTAGCTGCAAAAGCGTACGCTCTTACTAGTGACTATGACGGGGCAATATCGAGCTGGTTTTCTGAAAAGCTTGGTGAAAAATTTCCTGCGCACCTCAATTTTAGCGGCTCACTAGGCCAGACGCTTCGTTATGGTGAAAACCCCCATCAGGAGGCTGCATTCTACTTTAGCCAAGAAAATAGGCCAGGGGTTTCTGGCGCCAAACAGCTTCAAGGAAAAGAGCTCAGCTTTAACAATATAAACGATACCGATGCGGCTTTTGAATTAGCAGCTGAATTTGCCGATCAACCGGCATGCGTTATTGTTAAGCACGCAAACCCTTGCGGCGTCGCAAAAGCCAACAACCTTAAAACCGCATATCTACGTGCCTTAAGCTGCGACCCCGAAAGCGCTTTCGGAGGCATCATCGCCTTTAATAAGACCCTTGATAGCGACACAGCAAAAGAAGTCGTAAAATTATTTGCCGAAGTCGTTATCGCGCCTGACATTCATGACGATGCTCAGAAAATTTTTGCAGCCAAAGCTAATTTACGCATTCTAACTACCGGCACAATGTCTGATCCAACCGCTACTGGAATGACCATCCGGTCAGTTTCTAGTGGCTATTTGTTACAAGACCGGGATAACCGTATCTTGGAAAAAATGACCGTCGTCACCAAACGTGCTCCAACAAATGAAGAGAACGCTGAACTAAAGTTTGCTTTCACAGTTTGTAAACACACTAAATCAAATGCAATTGTTTACGTTAAAGATGGCATGACAGTTGGGATCGGCGCGGGACAAATGAGCCGCGTAAATTCCGCCCGTATTGCTGCCTGGAAAGCCGAAGATGCAGCGCGTAACGCCGGTGACGTTAAGAGCTGGGCTCGCGGGTCAGTCGTGGCATCAGACGCCTTTTTTCCTTTTCCTGACGGATTACTGGAAACTGCAAAGGCCGGAGTAACAGCGGTTATACAGCCTGGCGGCTCGGTTCGTGATGAAGAAGTTATTGCAGCAGCTGATAAAAAAGGCCTCGCGATGATATTTACGGGTATGCGCCATTTTCGGCATTAATAAAGGCCAAAAATAAATTTTAAAAACTGGGCTCTTGCCCAGTTTTTTTTAATAGAGCACTCTCTTATAAGCTGCCTCCATTTCCTCCTGAGATTTTACCGGATCATTATCCCCTGACTGTTCCTTTATTATTTGTCCTATGGTCGGCAATGGACGCTTCTGATGTTGCGCATCCGGCGACCACAAGTTTGATCGCATTAGCGCCTTAGCACAATGGATATATACTTCTTTAATAGAAACAACAAAAACCGCCGTCGGTAATCTGTCGTTGACCAAGAAACGCTCTAGCAATTCCAAATCATCTCGAATTTCGGCAGACCCGTTTACACGAAGGGTTTCATCTAAGCCGGGAATAAAAAAAATAAGGCCAATTGCGGGATTAATAATTACGTTTTCCATGGAATCTAGGCGATTGTTACCAGGTCTATCGGGGATCGCGATGGTGTAGTCATCAATCACATGAACAAAACCCGGATGGTCACCCTTTGGGGACGCGTCGGCCAGTCCACCAAAACGCGAAGTCGCCATTACAAGAAAAGGTGAAAGCTTTATAAATCGTCGGGAATGTTTGTCCAGCCGACTCATTTGCTTGCTTAAAGCACGACCTTTAGCGTAACCATAAAGGCTACGAAGTGAATCAATTTTATCCAGTTTACTCAACTTGCGCCTAGAACTTTCTTTCATTAATTAATCGAGCATCCATCTCTTCCTGGCGTATAAACTGAGCTAAGATATGCATTATGCTTTGATGCACATCTTCAATTATACCGTAATTTTGGGCTTCAACATGCAAACATACATCAGCAATTTTTCTGCTACGGCCACCGCTGAAGCCCGTCATAGCAATAACGGTAACTCCATTCTCCTTAGCCCACTGGCAGGCGCTAACAACATTTTCAGAATCGCCCGAAGACGAGATTGTTATTAATGTATCCCCAGAAGAGGCTAAAGTTTTTAATTGATAAATAAAAACCTCTTCAAAGCTAATATCATTCGCAATAGCAGTAATAGTCTCTATACCGGCACTTAGCGATACCACTTTAGGTTTCAATTTCGTATCAGTTTGTACACCTTTAAGGTGATCACAATGCAAGTGATTAGAAATCGCAGCCGATCCTCCATTGCCACACGCGAACAGAGTGCTTCCCGATTCAAATGTGCGTTTTACAATCGTCGCTGCTTCAATCAATGCAGATCGATCTAATGACTCTGTAGCGCTAGCAAGTAGCTGAAAATAATCGTCCGCAAATTCACTGATGTGACGGTACTGCTCATTGGGAAATGTCATGCTAAAAACTACGACAGATAGGCAGCGCAATCAACGAATGTCGGGTACTTTCCTCATAAGCAACAAACCAATAACAAGAAATACAACAACCGTGGCCATACCGATACGCTGACTTTGATAAATATCAGCAAAAAAAGCCACTGCCGCAGGGCCTAAAAATGCTGTCGCCTTGCCGGAGAATGCGTAAAGGCCAAAGAACTCTGCTCGCATATTTACTGGCGCTAATCGAGCAATCATCGAACGGCTAGCAGATTGCGCAGGCCCAACAAAAAAACCTAATGACACACCAAAAATCCAAAAAAGCATTTTATTTTCGATGATTAATATGATTACGCTAACTACAATCAAGCTTATAATCGTGCTTATTATTGTTCGCTTGGCTCCCAGATAATCATCGAACCAAGCAAATACCAATGCTCCAATACCAGCCGTCACATTTAAAGAAATGCCAAAAATTATCAACTCGGAAAAAGTCAAACCAAAGGTAGCTGCTGCATAAATACCACCAAAAGCAAAAAGTGTATTTAGCCCATCTGTATACATCATTCGTGCAAAAAGAAACCAGGCCACATTACGGTAATGGCTTATATTCTGAAGTGTTTTTTTTAGATCACCTATACCATCGGTTATACTTTCCAACCAATTTTTAGCGTTTCGTTTTTCATCTGGTATAAAGATAAAAAGCGGCCATGCGAAAAACATCATCCAAAAAGCTACGATTGGACCCGTAACGCGAAGATGTTCGGCAGCATTCTTATTTAAACCAAACCACGGTTGCTCAGCTTGGACAAACCCCACCAGCACAAGCGCTAAACAGAGAAGCCCTCCACCGTAACCCAACCCCCAGCCCCAACCTGACCAACGCCCTATATATTCCCGCGGTGATAGAGTCGGCAACAGCGCATTATAAAAAATAACTCCCATTTCAAACGAAAAATTTGCCAACACTATGGCAACCAGCGCCTGAACAACAAATGCTGAATCGGGCTTTACCCACCATAAGGATACACACGACACGGCCGTAAGTACGGTAAAAAAAAATATCCATGGCTTACGTCTGCCTAATTTATCGGCAATGGCCCCAAGGACTGGCCCCACGACTGCGATTGCGATAGCAGAAAGGCTGAGCGCATAGCCCCATTGGCTGGTACCTGAGATCTCATCAGTCGCAACACCTTTTGTAAAATATGCCGCAAAAACGAAAGTAGTTATCACCGTTGGAAAGGCTGAGTTTGCCCAGTCATAGAGACACCAAGAAATAAGGCCTTTTTTATTTATAATTTTTTTTTCTGCAGCACTGGACATAGTCTCACGTAATACAGCCGTCGATCATTGCACGAAACTGTCGGCTCGCTACTGTTACCATTGATAGGTCATTTACTTCTGAGGCCCAAAGCTCACTGAGCAATTGCTCTATAGGGTCTACTAGAGCTGTATTTGCGTCAATCCACAATTCAACGGATTTTGAAGCTTCGGTCTTTAGTCCCGCACAGTCTATAACGTGGTTTGTTAGTGCCAATTGGTGTGCATAAATTTCCTCTATCAGTGCGGCTACCGCTAATTTTTGCCAATGACTTTCAGAGTCTAAATTATTGGCTGCTGCCCTTAACCGCCCTAGTCGGAAGCGCGAACCTACCATAAAATAGACACGTGCCACAGAATTGACATTCGTTTTACGTCTAGCTGCCAGCCGAACAATATCACAGGCTGAATAAACATTAACTAAACCAACGACATCAAGTGCCAGATCTTTTGGCACCCCAACATCCCGAAATGCCTTGGCCCGCAGTTCAACGTCAGTAACATAATGTTCTGGTAGCGTCGCGTTGATACTGCACACCAACTCCTGAACACCCGTTCTGTAAGTCTCTATATTCGATTTAAGATCAAGGCTTCTCTCTCCATTTCTTAGGAACCAAAGCACCACCCATTCCATGAGATTATGGATGCTTCTCAACATATCAACCTGAGTAGCGCTAGCGACCCGATTATCAAGGGCTTCAATTGCAGCCCAAATTCTACGTAAATTAAAAACTTCTCTCGTAATCACATAAGCTCTAGCGATCACAGACGCGTCTAAGCCCGTCTTTTCCATAAACTCAAGCACAAAGGTGTCACCAGCCCGATCGACCAGAGAATTTGTAACGCATGTTGCAATGATTTCACGTCTTAAGCGATGTCGACCAATATCTTTTTTATACTTTTTCTGCAACGGTGTTGGAAAATACGCTAGCAGATCATTAAATAAATAATTGTCATTCGGCATATCAGAGGCCATAATTTCATCATAAAGCCAGATTTTCGCATAAGATAACAAAACTGAAATTTCTGGCCGCGTCAGAGCCTGCTGGTCCAACTGGCGGTCACCTATCATTTCATCATCGGGTAGATATTCCACCATTCGATCCAGTCGACCATTGCGCTCGAAAAAGCGCATTAGACGTTGGTGGTTTGCGAGGCTTTTGACCCCCTTCGATTGAATCAATGAAATCGCCTGAGTTTGGCGATAGTTGTGAGCAAGAACAAGCTCCGCCACCTCGTCCGTCATTCGAGCTAAAAGAGTATTCCTTAATTTATCCGTCAATTGTCCTTTCGCAACAATACCATCAACCAGAACTTTTATATTGACTTCATGATCAGATGAATCCACCCCTGCAGAATTATCAATGGAGTCCGTATTCAGCCGACCGCCTTTCATTGCATATTCAATTCTACCTAATTGCGTACAACCCAGGTTTGCCCCCTCGCCAATAACCTTGCACTTCAGGTCTGCCCCATTAACCCTAATTCCATCATTGGTACGGTCACCGACGTCGAGATGAGTTTCTGATGATGCTTTGACATAAGTTCCTATTCCCCCAAACCACAGTAGATCAGCATTCGCACGTAACAGACTTCCAATCAGCTCATTCGGTGTCACAGAATTTTTATTTATACTGAAGCACTTTTTAATTTCAGAGGATATATCGAGGGCTTTAGCGCCACGAGAAAAAACAGAGCCACCCGCAGAGAGCCGCTTCGGATCATAATCCGCCCATGTACTTCCAGGCTTTCTGAAAAGCCGCCGTCGTTCTTTCCAGCTTTCTACAGGATCTGGGTTGGGGTCGACAAAAATATGCATATGGTTAAAGGCGCCTTGAAGTTTGGTATGCTTCGACAACAACATACCATTTCCAAATACATCACCCGCCATGTCACCAACACCAATTGCTGTAAAATCCTCCAGTTGGATATCAACTCCTATTTCTCGAAAATGCCGCCTTACTGATTCCCAGCCGCCTCTAGCAGTTATCGCCATTTTTTTATGATCGTAACCTTGGCTGCCGCCCGAGGCAAAAGCATCACCAAGCCAATGGCCATACTCAAGAGACACGCTATTGGCTATATCAGAGAACGTCGCCGTACCTTTGTCGGCGGCAACAACAAGATAGGGATCATCATCATCAAGCCGAACGGTCTTCGCAGGTGGCAAAATATTTGGGCCATTTATATTATCCGTAATATCAAGTAAACCACGGATAAAAGTTTTGTAACACTCTATACCTTCTTCAAGAAGAGTTTGCTTCCCACCGCTTGTCGGCGGTCTTTTAACAACAAATCCACCCTTTGACCCAACCGGAATAATTACCGCATTCTCGACCTGCTGGGCTTTTACCAAACCTAATACTTCCGTTCGAAAATCCTCCCGCCTATCAGACCATCGGATACCACCACGCGCCACCTTACCAAACCGAAGGTGCACACCCTCAATTTGAGGACCATATACAAAGATCTCGCGGAAAGGCCTCGGTTGCGGAAGATCGTCTATCTGTCGTGGATCGAGTTTAAACGATAGGTAAGGTTTAGGCGTGCCGGTTGCGCTTACTTGGTAAAAATTAGTTCGCAACATATTATCAAGTAGATTTAGATAGCTCCTTATAATGCGGTCCTCGTCAGCGTTTTCTACCTCCTCAAGGCTTTTAAGAATACGTTGCCGAATGCGGTTTTGAGAGCGCCGATCTAATTTGGCTCCTGGATAAAAAATTGCCTCAAACATCTTCACGATATCGCGAGCAATACCATTGTTCGCGACCAACGTTTTCTCCATATAGGTTTGTGAAAAGGGAGTTTGCGCTTGTAATAAAAATTTACACATCGCCCGTAAAACCATAACTTCTCTAGGCGTCAAACCTGCATATGCAATAAGGGCATTGAAGCCGTCACTTTCTATTTCACCATTCCATACTCCCTCGAAAGTCTCATGAAAATTATCGCGAACACTCTTAAGATTTATTCTCGTACCGCCAATAGAAGTGAGGCCAAAGTCATGAAGAATTAAAGGCCTTTGTGTACTTTCATTAATGTCAATTTTGTGAGGTCCAGCTTCGTCAATAACCTTGAATCCCAAATGTTCAAAAACCGGAATTGCATCTGAAAGAGGAATTATTTCACCAAAATGATAAATTTTGAAACGGAAACCACCTCCGTTTTGACCCTCCGTCCTGTAAAAATTTAAACCTATGTGACAGTCTAAACGGATCCGCTCAATTTCGGTGATATCAGCTAACACCTCGCTTAGAGAATAACGATCTCTATAGCCCGCACCAAAGGCTGCGCCATAACGTTCAATTAGTTCTGTGCCACGGTTTTTTCCATACTTTTTTATTAATATCTCACTAACTCGATCACTCCACGACTGTGCTACTTTTGCGAGATGCTCTTCCAATTTAGCTAAATCAAAAGTCCGCGTTTTACCTTTTTTCGTAGATATTACAAAATGGATCCGAGCTAAATGCGAATCACCCAATTGCGTATAAAACTGCGAGGCTGTTCCATTCAGGGTATTGGTTAATATCTCTTCCATTTGATAACGAAGTTCCGTCGAGTACCGTTCACGTGGAACATAAACAAGACAAGAAAAAAACCGCTGAAACCGGTCCGCACGCACAAATAGTGCGACCCTCTCATGTTCTTGAAGGTGCAGAATACCAAGTGCCGTATTATATAGATAGTTGTCAGAGGCTTGAAAAAGCTCATCGCGCGGAAACGTTTCGAGAATATTGGTAAGTAGTTTTCCGTTATGTGATGTTCGAGCGTACGCGGCTTTATTAAGAATTTTAGTTATTCGGCGCCTTAGTAAAGGAATATCTCTTGGACTCTTATTATAAGCTGTAGAAGTAAATAAACCGACAAATAACCAAAACCCCTTCACCTTGCCTCGGCTATCAATTTTCTTAACTCCAATCACATCCATATTAACGGCACGATGAATTGTCGCACGCGTATCCGACTTGCTTACTAACAAAAGTGAGGGCTTAGTAATGAAACCATGAATCTCCTCGGGCAATTTTCGCATCAGTCCAATTGCGGGCGCCGCTGTATTCTTGAGGATGCCGAGATTTTTGTTTCTCTCGGCATTTAGTTTTAGTTTCTTACCCGTTTTTACAAGACCTAAATCGCGAAAGCCAAGAAACGTAAAATTATCGTCATTTATCCATTCCAGGAATTCACGTACTTCTCTAACATCTGCTTTCATGGAGCTTCTCGGCTTTGACCCAAGATTCTCAATTACGCCGCGCATTCGTTCACGCATTGGCTGCCAATCAATAACTGCAGTGCGCACATCGGTAAGAGTAATTTGTATTTGCTTTTTTATTTTCTGTTCAGTGACCTTTTTATGCCCTGAAACCTCGATACGAATGAAGGACTCCCGCTTTAAAGTTTTTGCACCCGCTTCCATCTCTGAAATTTCAATCAATTTACCACTTTCATTACGGCAAACGGAGATGATGGGGTGCATTACAAATTGGATTTTCAGGCTCAGCTGGTCGATGGCGGCTTTCACAGAATCCAATAGAAACGGCATGTCATCATTGCAAATTTCTATAACTAAATTGCTATTATTATACCCATGGGTTGTCTTATTTGGTGCGTAAACTCTGACACTCGCAGTGCCAGCATTGCGCCTAGACGAAAACTGCCAATGCTCACGAATTAAATTGTATATTTCAGGAATGGACAGCAATTCCAGTTCCGAAGGGGGGGTTTGGATTAAATATTGGGTGATGAACTCATCAAATACCCGGCCCCTTACCCCCGATATTTTATTCCTTCTGTAACGAATTAACCGCTGAATTAATTCATTTTTACGTTTTTCAATTTTAACGGTCATAGTGACCTCCATTCTACACGCCTGAATCCACAACTCAGGCATTAGAGGCTAACCGAAACCGTTTTTTAGCTCAAAGATATAATTACTAATCTCTAAAGAACGATTGAGATAGCAATTCACACTATAGTGTTCAATGGACCAAACTCTTCGCTTCAGGTAAAACACTTTATCTTGATAACGTCGGTGAAAATCTCACAGCAACAGCGGACCGTGGAATTATGGCTGGTACTGGACTTTTGGTCTATTTAACTACTCCTATTGGTCTGCATAGTGGCAAGTGTCTTTTATGCTATCCCTCGTACTAGTCACCTCTATCCCAAATTTCGGTCCCAAGTCAGAATAACGAAACATAGCTAGGGCGAAACGGTTTACGATGCAACTAACAAAGAAAACATTTCGAATATTCGGCTTAACAATCTACTTGCTGGTTTGTGGTGAGATTATTATGAGAATTATTAGCAACTTAATAGTAATACCAGATATTGAGCTTTTAAATTATGCTAATAATATGGTCCACAAATCGAATTTAGAGGGATTGCCAAATGGGAGGCCCATCTTGATCGGCGTCTAGAGGGGGCGATTTCGCCAAGATGTTCAAGGCCATCGTGGATAAGTACAACGATCGCAAGGAGCAGGACGTGCTGGTAAGCAATGTACTGGAGGACTTCACCGACGAGATTATAGATCTGCACGAGTCGCTGAAGAAGGAGAAGGCGTCGTTCGCCGATCTGGGCATCGACTTCGAGGAGAAAGCTTTCTACGACATCATGAAGGCGATCGCCAAGAAGTACGATTTCGAGTATCCCGATGAGAAGTTGATCCCGCTATCGAAAGCCGTCAAGGACGTTGTGGACGATAAGACGAAGTACACGGACTGGGATAACCGCGAAGACATCAAGGCGGAGATGAAAGTGGATTTGATCATGCTGCTGGCGGAGAACGGGTATCCCCCGATTACGCATGACGACGTGTACAAGGAAATCTTCGAACAGGCGCAGAACTTCAAGAAATACCGAAGCGAGACCAGGGTCTGACAAGGCGCAAGCGAAGAGGCTATTCCATCGCCGCGTAGCTGTCGCGCGCCCACAGGGACGGCAGCCTAGACGAGTTTCTCGATCCCGAGCTTACATTCGAGGAGTAGCAGTTGGCGGAATTTGAAGAGTGGATACTGGGCGTGACCTAGCCATAATTACAGCTCTCCACGGTTGCTAATTGGTTGCCAGGGAAATTCCACAATCGCGGAACTAACACCTAACTCATTAAAAATAATGGCGCACCCGACAGGATTCGAACCTGTGACCTCTGCCTTCGGAGGGTAAAAGTTCCGTCGAGACTTTTTCAATTTTTGGACAATATCTGTTTTGCCCACACCCATACCGGAGCATTGAAGAGACACATCACGAAAATAATTCTCGTAGAAAGGCCGTTCTAGTGTAGCCCAGGGCAAAGATGGCCGCTTCTATAAAAACTCCCCCGCTTTAAGTACTTAAATAACATTAAGAAATTGGAGCGGGCGATGGGATTCGAACCCACGACTTCAACCTTGGCAAGGTTGCGCTCTACCCCTGAGCTACGCCCGCAAAATAATTTGACCATTGGAAGGTGCGCCGATCATAAACACTGACTTATTCATTGCAAGTTGTATGTTAAGGTTTTGACACGTTACCCTCCCAGCCTTGTAGCTACCAATATACACCTCTAGTATTAATGGTATGTTCGCTAATTCAAATGCACTTATTGAGCGTTTAGAGAAGCTCGAAATTGAAACGCAAACTTTTTATAATCCGGCTGTTCACACTGTCGAAGTTGCGAAGGCCCTACGCGGCGCTCTCTCCGGCGGACATTCTAAAAATCTCTTTTTAAAGGATAAAAAAGGCTGTTTTTGGCTAATTATAACTCTTGAGGATAAAGCCATAGATTTAAAAGCATTGCGACGGTTAATTCGCTCAGCACAACTATCTCTCGGTAAGCCTGATAAATTACAAGAAATTCTTGGCATACTACCCGGAGCTGTAACGCCGTTTTCAATCATTAATGACAAAAAACAATTGGTTAAAGTGGTTCTTGATCAAGATCTTTTAAATTTTCATCCTCTCGTCAACACGGCAACAACTCAGATTTCTAAAAAGGGCTTGTTAACCTTTATAGAGGATTGCGGACATAAGCCGATAATCCTAACACTTTAAATAACGGGGTTGCGTCCGCATAATTTACTCGCCATTTATATTATATTCATGAGTGTTAAGTACTAAGGAAAAGATATGGAAATCAAACTTAACCCAGACGGAACTATTAAACCTCAAGCTGTAGAGGATAGATCCGCCCGCTCAACAGATGGAACCTCCCAAAATCCAGAGGTTTATTTGGATGGAACTACATCGTCTTCAAGTTCAATAGGGAATGCTGATATAATAAAAGACACAGATGCCGCCAATTTTATGGTCGACGTGATCGAAGCCTCTATGGAAGTTCCCGTTCTTGTAGATTTCTGGGCTCCGTGGTGCGGCCCATGCAAACAATTGGGGCCAATGCTGGAAAAATTAGTCCGGCAGACCGGGGGACTTCTCCGCATGGTCAAGGTAAATATAGACGAAAACCAGGAAATTGCGGCTCAGCTTCGGGTACAATCAGTCCCCATGGTCTATGCTTTTAAAAATGGGCAACCTGTTGATGCATTTACCGGCGCACTTCCAGAAAGCCAGCTCAAAACCTTTATAGACCGGCTCCTTGGCGGTGCTAAACCACCATTAGAATCGGCGCTCGAAGAGGCGCAAGCCATGATGGATGCAGGCGATCTGGAATCAGCAGCCGAAGTTTTTCGCCAAATCCATTCTGAAGCACCTGATAACGAGGTAGCCATTGCCGGACTCATAAGAGCAATGCTTGGTAATAATGATACCGAAGGTATTGATAGAATTATTGCCGAGCTACCAGCTGACATGGCTTCTAAAAATGAGGTAGCTGCCGCTATTTCAGCCTTTGAACTTTCTCAGCAATCTAAAGAATCTGGAGATGCCATTGAGTTAAAAGCGAAGCTCGACTCTTCTCCAACTAATCACCAAGTTTGGCTTGATTATGCCATAGCTCTAATCGGCAACGACCAACATGACGAAGCAATCCAAGAGCTAATAAAAATGATCAAAACCGACCGTAACTGGAATGAGGAGGCAGCGAGGAAGCAGCTTTTAAAGGTATTTGACGCACTTGGTCCAACGCATGATCTGACAATTAGTGGCCGACGGGCGCTATCCTCCGTATTATTTTCATAACCCACAGAGTTTTGCGGTATGGAAAATTCTCTTGTTAACACTGAGCTTGAGCATCTGCCTAATCAAATCCCGATTTTCCCCTTAACGGGAGTACTTTTATTACCAGGCGGTAAATTACCACTCCATATTTTTGAACCTAGATATATAAAAATGGTAGAATCTGCGCTGGGCTCTGGCCGTTGGTTTGGTATGATACAACCATACCAGGGAAACCGTGAAACGGTTTCTGATAATCACCCATTGTTTGATACTGGCTGTCTTGGCCGTATTAAAACCTTTTCCGAGACAGACGACGGTCGTTACCTCTTAACCGTTATCGGTGTATGTCGTTTCAAAATTAAAAAAGAGCTGCCGAAAACTTCTAGCTTCAGAAAAGTAATTCCGAACTATGAAAAATTCGCGCGCGATCTTGAATCGCAGAAGCTTACAACCAGTGAACGAAAAAGGTTATCTCATACTATCCAACAATACTTTAAGGAACGTGGCCATGAAATTGACTGGGAATCAATAAAACAAACTCCTGATGAAATGTTTGTCGCGTCAATTGCAATGGCCTGTCCTTTTAACCCCACCGAAAAACAAGCATTAATGGAGGCGCCTGACCTTTCTGCCCTTACTGCTTGTCTAATTGCCATCCTTAAAATCGCTGAATACGATAATAACTCAAAATTTAACTCAGTGTCTCACTAATCGTTTATCATAGGAGGATTCAATTGATTATACCAAAAGTCGACGCAAAACTTCTTGAGATTTTGGTTTGCCCGTTAACGAAGGGCGCCTTGGAATACAATTCAGAGCACCAAGAATTAATTAGCAAAGCAGCTGGCCTTGCATATCCAATCCGCGATGGAATTCCAATAATGCTGCCGGAAGAAGCACGTTCTTTAGATAACTAAATGAGCTCGCAATGGTAAAAGATTTTAGTCAATCCTATAAGCCCATTGAAATTAGACTACATCGTGACGAAAAAGTGCTTGAAATTGATTTCGATAATGGCCGATCGTTCCGGTATTCCGCAGAATTTCTGCGTGTCGAAAGCCCATCAGCAGAAGTTCAAGGTCATGGCCCTGGGCAAAAACAATTAGTATCTGGTCGTCGCCACGTTGGTATAATGGACGTTACCCCAGTTGGAAACTATGCAGTTTGTATAAAGTTTGATGATCTACATGATAGTGGCATATTCGCTTGGGACACACTTTATCAGTATGGCGAGCATCAAGAAAAGATTTGGGCAGATTACCTAGCAGCCTTAGAACAAGCTGGCTTGTGTCGGGATCCGTAAATTTCAAAGCGGCTTGCCCTCCAATAACTTTGGCACATTGCCGGTTAAACCCATTGCGTGCCGAATTATATGTCGCTTAAGTGGGGAAATAGAATTAACGATGGCAAGACCAGCATCTCGCGCTACACGCAAAGGTCCAATATTATTAGAAAATAAGCGATTCAATACATCAGTAGTAGCTATCATCATAGTGTTTTCGAAACGACGCCACTTATTATACCGCTGAAGAACCGCAGTGTCCCCAATATCCATACCCAGGCGGTAAGCATCTACTAATACTTCAGCAAGCGCTGCGACATCCCGGAGCCCCATATTTAAGCCTTGACCTGCAATCGGATGCATGCTGTGAGATGCGTCACCAATCAATACCGTCCTACGATCAATAACGCATCGCGCAAACTGTAGCTTCAAAGGATAAAAATAAACTGGACTTACAACTTTAAGTTCTCCAAGAAATGTCTGGAATCTTACGGCAAGCTCCGCCAAAAAATCTTTTTCCGAAAGTACCCTTAACGATGGAGCAATTTCGTTACGCTCGGTCCAGACAATAGAAGACCGATTTGCCGCTTCTTTAGGTTCGCCATGCAACGGCAAAATAGCAAACGGTCCAGAAGGTAGAAATCTCTCCTGCGCAATGTAAGAATGGCCCCGCCCATGCTGTACTGTGCACACAATAGCCGTTTGATTATAATTCCAAGACGTAAGTCCGATGCCACACTCCTTACGTATTTGCGATTCTCTGCCATCCGCACCAACTACCAACTGCGCTCGAATTTCTTGTCCATCGCTAAGCCTAACGACAGCACCGGACCTATCACGTTGTAAATGCCTAACAAAGTTTGGAGAAAATTTTCTTATATTCTTCTTTTTTTCAAGGAGCGCGTAAATTGCTTGTCGAAGATATATGTTTTCAACCATGAATCCCATTGGCTCTTCACCAACAACTTTATGGTCAAAATGCAAAAAAAACATCGATGAACCATCGGAGACCCTTATGTCCCGTATTGGCGCTGATGTCTCATTCAACGTGCCCCATAACCCAACCGCTTGAAGAAGCTTTTTATTAGATAGTGAAACAGCAAAAGCTCGCCCATCAAACGCATTGCTCGGCGCAATTTTGGGAACGGCATGATCAACAACGCCTACCCTTAACGGCGTGTCTGCGAGCGCTGCCGCTAAACAGCCCCCGACAAGCCCCCCGCCAATTATTAACACATCTATCTCACTCGGGCTTTTTTCAGTTAAATATTTTAACATAAAAATAACCTGGGGGAGTTTTTAAAGAATGTCTAGAAAATTACCAATCCTACAATTGTTTATAAATAAATTTATTTTTATCACGTTGATTTTCACGTTTATATTAAGCTCTTATTTAACCTTATGCCTTAAGTATCACGCATGGCATACACTCTAGATTTTTTTGGTCTACGGCGCGCTAAAGATCAGGAACCCCGAAGATTTTTACCACCTGGAGCAAAACAGTTTCTCTGTGCCCGAATAATGGAATTAACGGGCTTAATTATCGCTGCTGGAGTAGCGGTTGTAGCAATTGCACTGTTCAGTTATACGCCCAACGACCCATCCTTTAATAACGCCACAAGTGTGGAGCCGGCAAACCCATTCGGCACAGTAGGTGCAATAGCAGCAGATTTGCTAATTCAGGGGTTTGGATTAGCTGGTTATCTTCCCTTAATCGGTTTCGGCGTGTGGAGTATGCGCTTGATTGCTAAGCGCCCAGTTGTCGCGCCCTTTTGGCGAACAATTTCTTTAATTATTGCTGCCGTGGCAGCGGGCGTAACACTAAGTTCATTTCCCAACCTCTCGAACTGGCCTCTTTTTAACGGCATGGGCGGGGGATTTGGGGCTCTAGTTTTTGAACGCGGTACAGCTGCATTGATTGCCGTAGGTTTTTCCTATGCTGAGCTTCATCTTAGTTTAACCGCCACTATTGTAGCCTTTATCCTTTGGGTTTTTGGTGTTGGTATGTCCTGGAAAGAATGGGGGATGCTAGCGCATTATATCGGATACGGAGCCTCTACTTTAAAGGTTAGCGTCAATAAAATTCGAACCTTGGCAAGTAGTGGTTCAGTAGTTATAGAAAAGTCCGCGCCACTGATTGGTAGATTAGCCTCCGGTAATTACATAGATAAAGATGATATTTCCAATGGGACGTGCCTCGGGGTCAATGTTCAATTTGGAAATATTGAACCTCAAAACAACGTTAAAGAGCAAAGACACGCGCGCTCGGGGCTAGTTGCCCCCGTAAAACCAAAGCTCAAAGCTGGGCGGAAGTCTATGGCTGCGCGTCAAGGCAACCTAGACCTGGAGCCCGGTAAAAAGTATGTGCCCCCGCCACATAATTTGCTTGAGGTACCTATCGCCTCTGCAAAAAGCATCGCTCACAACAAAGAAACTTTGGAGCAAAATGCAAAATTCTTGGGTACTGTACTAGAGGACTTTGGCGTAAAAGGTGAAATTGTAAAGGTTAGACCTGGCCCTGTCGTGACACTTTATGAACTCGAACCTGCCCCAGGCACAAAAACTTCGCGAGTAATTGGACTCTCTGACGATATTGCGCGATCTATGAGCGCTGTATCTGTCCGCGTGGCCGTTGTGCCTGGGCAAAATGTTATCGGCATTGAGCTTCCAAATATTCGACGCGAAATTGTCATGCTGCGCGAGTTATTGTCATCGCAAGATTTTGAAAACATAAATTCAGCCTTACCACTAGCGGTTGGTAAAGACATAGGGGGTGAACCGGTTAACGCAGACTTATCGCGTATGCCCCACTTACTAATCGCTGGTACTACAGGATCTGGCAAATCTGTAGCAATGAACACAATGATTTTGTCATTACTTTATTCGCGGCCTCCTGAAGAATGTAGACTAATTATGATAGACCCGAAAATGCTCGAACTTTCGGTCTATGAGGGCATCCCTCATTTGTTAACACCGGTCGTTACCGATCCGAACAAAGCCATTATAGCCTTAAAGTGGGCCGTCAGAGAAATGGAGGACCGCTACAGAGCAATGTCACAGTTAGGCGTTCGCAATATTGCAAGTTACAATTTGCGACTAGCGGAAGCGGCAAAGCAAAAGGAAGATTTAAAGCGTCAAGTGCAGACCGGATTTGACGAAAAGGGCAACCCCGTTTTTGAAGAACAGCTTCTGCCCACTGACCCTCTTCCATTTATCGTCGTTGTCGTAGATGAAATGGCAGACTTAATGCTCGTAGCAGGCAAAGAGGTAGAGGCTGCCATTCAGCGATTGGCCCAAATGGCTCGAGCTGCCGGAATACATCTTATTATGGCTACTCAACGCCCTTCAGTAGACGTTATTACTGGAACAATTAAAGCTAATTTCCCAACACGCATCAGTTTTCAGGTTACCTCAAAAATTGATAGCCGTACCATACTGGGCGAACAGGGCGCAGAACAATTGCTTGGGCAAGGTGACATGTTATACATGTCTGGCGGGGGCCGAATAACGCGTGTACACGGACCGTTCGTCTCAGATAATGAAGTTGAAAAAATAGTGAAGCATTTAAAACGACAGGGCAAGCCGCAATACATCGAAGATATTACTACCGCTGACGAACAGGCTTTTCCCCCAAAGGCATCGAATAGTGATTCGCTATATGATGAAGCGGTAGCTATCGTCGCTCGCGAAGGAAAGGCTTCTACTAGTTTCATACAACGCCACTTGCAGATTGGTTATAACCGAGCCGCAAGGATTATAGAACAAATGGAGAAAAGTGGCATCGTAAGTCCTGCAAACAGGGTTGGCCGGCGTGAAGTATTAATAGGCAACAATTAAAGACCTAATGCCTTTACGATTGCTCTAACTTGATATACACCTGAGCCATGTTTAATTCTAAAAAATCGAAGCTAATAGCTCTTATTGTTCTAGTTATTTCCATTGGCTTAACCCCGTGTTACGAAGCTAAAGCTATAATCGCCAGCACGCTGAAACTCTCAAAACAAGACTTGAAAGACCTTTTAATTCTCGAAAAATACCTGAATGGTCTGAGAACCATGGAAGCCAGATTTCTTCAAATGTCATCAGATGGCAGTTATTCTGAAGGAGTTATCTATATTTCTCGCCCGGGTCGCATGCGGATTGAGTATGATCCACCAAACCCCATATTGGTAATTGCCGATGGCTCAAGTCTAATTTATGTCGATAAGGAAATGAATCAAGCAACTGCAGTTTTTCTTCGCCTAACCCCAGCAGATTTTATATTACGCAGGCAGCTTTCCTTTTCCTCTGATGATATTCTAATAACTGGATTCCATCGATCTCCAGGCATAATTCGGCTATCCCTCGTAAAAGCCGATAACCCATTAGACGGCAAGATTACCCTTATTTTCAGCGATACACCTTTAGAGCTCCGTAAATGGACCGTTAATGATGCACAAGGCATAAAAACAACGGTTTCGCTGCTTGGACCTCGTTTTGCCGTCAACCTAGACCGGTCATTATTTAATTACGAAATGCCTAATCCAGTAAATGAATCAGAGTAACGGGCACTGGCGCTTTTAGCATTCAATGCACCAACCTTACTTCGCCAATCGATAGCCGCCACGTTCTGTAAGTATTATTTGTGTGTTTGAATTTGAAAGCTTAATTTTTTGGCGCAAGCGATAAATATGTGTTTCTAGAGTATGCGTCGCAACATTTGAGTTATACCCCCAGACCTCGTCAAGTAACGCTTCACGGCTTGTTATTTTCTCACCTGCTTGAAGCAAAAATCTTAAGATATCCGTTTCCTTGTCAGTAAGACGAATTTTCTTTTCTTCCGGAGCAATCTGTAACGTTTTATCAGAAGGAAAAAAGATGTAAGGACCAATCATAAGTTTTTTATTTCCCGTATACTCTTGTTGCCATATCTGAGTGCGGATCATTGACAAAAGAACGTAAAATTTAAAAGGTTTGCAGAGATATTCTACGGCAACTTCTTTAGACGCTTCTTTTTTGTTCAGCTCTGCATCCGTCAAAATGATAATAGGCGAATTCACATCAACGCCATACATGGCTTTATAAAATTCGCACCAATTCATATCAGATAAATTTGTATCAAAGACGATAACGTCATAATGGTTTTTACCCAAAGACTTCAGTGCCGCTTCGCCACTATTTACGCCTGTTGCAAAAAACTCCTTGCGAAGCTCGGTTTGCGTAGAAAATATATCTAAAATTATAGAATCAGAACCAACTATTAAAATCTGCACCCGAGAATTCATTACTTGATCGCCCATCCAGAATTACATGATAGCTTAATGTGGATTAAAACTAATGTTATACCTATATTAAGCATCGAATAACCCTTTATTGCTCGGTTGGGATACAATTCAGGGTTTTGTGAAATTGCGCAAAGTGTTAAATAATCTACTCTCATGGTTCACTCAACAGCCGATATTCTAGAAGTCCCTGCCAGCCGCGAAACCTTAACCTTGCTAACGGTGGACCGGGCTATTTCAGAATTGCGCCGAGGACGGTTCGTTGTAATTCGGGGAAACAACGCCTCTGCCGCCCTTATCCTTGCTGCCGAAGGGGTTACACCCGATAATCTTGAAGACCTTGCTAAATCAGCTGGCGCTCCCGCCCGTTTGACTATATCTTCACGACGCGCTCGTGTACTTAATATAGCTCGGCCTAAAGGCCACATCATTACATTGAGCACCACACCAGTCCTAAACGCTGAAATTATTAGTCAAATCGCTGATCCAGCTGAATTGTTCAATGTAGATGCGTTCAGTTTTGAGTGCCATGAGACCGCAACCTATGACTCTGAAAGCGCTGCTGTCACTTTAGCCAAACTAGCTAGACTGCTTCCTGCCGCCTTAACAGCGCCAATTCAAGGGACAGATACAGATGATCTTGCCGCTTGGGCGCTACGGCATAACTTGTTCTTAATCGATTCGTGCGATGTCTTTCAATACGAAAAAACTGCTTCTCGTACACTGCGTCGTGTTAGCGAAGCCAAAGTGCCATTAGCTGATGCTGGAGAAGCGAGCGTAATCGCATTCCGGCCTCGGGATGGAGGTCTAGAGCATCTCGCTATCTTGATTGGCGCACCTGTAGCCGATAATCCCGTTTTAACTCGCATTCATTCTGAATGTTTTACCGGTGACCTTCTCGGCAGTCTACGCTGTGATTGCGGCGACCAGCTTCGGGGCGCTATAAAAGAAATAGCTGCCCTTGGTGCTGGCGTATTGCTTTACCTTGCTCAAGAAGGACGGGGAATTGGTATTGTTAACAAGCTCCGCGCCTACACACTTCAAGATAGAGGCCTTGATACCATAGAGGCGAATGAACAACTTGGGTTCGACGCAGATGAGCGCATATACCTTCCTGCCGCGCAAATGTTACGCTTGTTAGATTTTAATAAAGTCCGATTAATGACCAATAATCCTGAAAAAGTCGGCGCGTTAAACGCATGTGGCGTGGATGTTATTGAGCGAGTCACCCACACATTCCCATCAAATGAACATAATGAGAGTTATCTCAAGGCAAAGATAATTCGCAGTGGCCATCTGATGTAGAATGCGGCAAATATTGCCTGCTTATAACGCGCTTTTTATTCCTCAATATTAGCTAGCATATGAAAAACCAAGGTTTTTTTTGGCACAGCGCTTGCGCTTGTATTCTCGTAATCAATTATATGAGTATAAAAGATGAATTTTAAAGATATAGCTGTATTGCCGCCAATTCGAAGATCGATTGTCGGCTCTGTCCCGTTGCAAGTGGAAAAAAATTTTAAGAGTCCTCTCGAGAGACCCGGCCCGGGAAAAACGCCAAAAACGGATTTTCTTCCATTCGGCGAAGATGGGTTTACGTTTTTAGATATCTTAGACATAGTAAATCCTCTCCATCACTTCCCTGTAATCGGCTCCTTGTACAGGAAAATAACTGGTGACACGCTTGATCCACTTCCGCGTGTTGTCGGCAACACTCTATATTTAGGCCCAATGGGCGGGGCTATTTCAGGAGCAGACTTAGTTTTAGAGCATACATCAGGTCATAATTTTGATGAGCATCTTTTTGGTCTTTTCGATGGCAGAAATAATCGCGCAAAAGAAGATACAGTATCGCAGAATACAAACGACCCTAGCGAGCATGAAAAAATAGCGGATAAAAGTAATCAGCCCCCTAACGACAATAATGTTTCCTCTTGGGCTCAGGCAGAGATATTATACCGGCAGCGTTTATTAAATACATCTAAGACCGTCGCAATAGTCGCGACTCATTCTTTCAAACAAAAGCGGTACACAAGTCAGAAGATTAACGGCGGCACACCCCATACAAAAGAAAATTCAATGATTTCCAAATATATGAATAAGCAAATTGTCGCGGCGAATAAACCCCACGTTGCCTCTGAAAAAAATGACTTCTGGGGAAATTCAGAGCGTCGCTCAGCTAGCACGGCAGCCGCGGCCTATAACACAGCCATGAACAGAGCTAACTTAGTTTTACCATAAAGAATGAACATTGATGTAATAAGCCCTAATACACTAGTTTGGATGAACAAGTCATATTTCTGTGTCCTTGGACAGAGCGGCGCTAAACTGGAAAAGTTGGAGGGCGATTGCGCCACTCCCGTCGGCCATTGGCCTTTACTCTATGTGCTTTATCGGCCAGATCGAATAGCTAAGCCGACTACTGGACTGCCGATAAAGGCCCTGAGCCCTAGCGATGGTTGGTGCGATGACCCAAATCACCCATCTTACAATAAATTTATTAAAAAACCTTTTGGAGCAAGCCACGAAACTCTTTGGCGTATTGATAAGATTTATGATTTAATTGTCGTGCTTGGCTACAATTCTGATCCCATCGTGCCGGGTCGGGGTAGTGCTATTTTTTTGCATTTGACCGGGTCAAGTTTTACGCCAACACAAGGATGCGTTGCTTTAAAGTTAGACGATTTAAGCGAAATTTTGGTTAGTTGCAGTCGAGGTACTAAGCTAATTATTCACCCGCACCAGTAACGCTTTGCCTTTCGCCAAAAATCGCCGTCCCTACTCGCACACAGGTTGCTCCAAAGGCGATAGCGGTTTTATAGTCTCTGCTCATTCCCATGCTAATTTCAAACAAGCCATTTCGGCGTGCCATTTCGGCCAGAAGCCCGAAATGCATGCCAGGCTCCTCATCAACTGGCGGAATACACATTAGCCCAACTAATGGTAACCCTAATTTACCGCGGCAATGCTCTACAATTTTATTGACGTTTGTTGGCAAGACTCCGGCTTTCTGCGGCTCCTCACCCGTATTAACTTGAACAAAACAATCAATCCGCCGATTGGTGTTATGCATCTCTTGAGCAACCGCCTCTGCTAATTCTAACCTATCAATAGTCTCAATAATATCGAATAGTTTTACAGCCCGTTTAACTTTGTTTCGCTGAAGCGGCCCAATCATCCGGAGCTGTATACCTGGAAATTCATTTCGCAAATTTGGCCATTTTTCTTCTGCCTCCTGAACACGATTTTCACCAAAAACTTTCTGTCCCGCGAGTAGAGCTTCACGGATCTGCGCTGAGCCCTGCATTTTTGTAACCGCGACAAGTTTTATTTCCGTATGCTCATGCAAAGTATCTTTGGCTACTTTAGCAATCTGTTCCTTGACGGAACGTAAATTTTCTTGAATGTCTGGTATGGAATTTTTACTAGCACCCATCATAAGCCCCATCGTTTTGAAAAAGTGTCATGAATAGAAAGTTATCAGACGTTGGCTATAGGCTCAATTTAGCCTTAGGCCCATTTAATCGGTTCCGAAAGCGGGGCCTTCCTGTTGCTATTGCAATGACAGATATGACCCGAGCACCTAATCCCCATAAATTATTGTCCAATTTGCCCGCAAATAGCGCTTTAATCTTGCGCCATCCTGAACCTGAAACATTACGTAAATTAGCAGTAGCCGCAATTCCCGTTGCAAAAAAATTAGGTCACCGCATTTTAATAGCAGGCTATCCCCGCTTAGCTTTTGCCACTGGTGCGGACGGTGTGCACATACCAGAAGCCTTATTTAGAAAACGGCCTAATATAAAGTGGGCAAAACTTAGTCGTCGTTGGATCGTTACCGTTTCAGCACATAGTTTAAAAACAATTAGTCAGGCCAAATCTGCTGAGGCTGATGCCGTTCTCCTGTCCCCCGTATTAAGAACCAGATCTCACGTCGAAGCTCGTTCTATTGGCTTTTTGCGTTTCTCCCAGCTATGTCGGGCCCACAAAATATCAATTTATGCATTAGGCGGCATAACACGTAATACAATCCGACAGTTAAAAAATTCAAAATGCGCTGGTATTGCGGGAATTAGTATATTTCTCAGTGATTAACAAAAATTAACAGTTGGGAGTGCGATCGCTGCTTGGCGAAACGATGGAATAAGATATATAGTACGCGACCGTTATGAATAAGCTCTCAAGGTCCTTAATGGCTGATACAAATTACATTTCTTGGCTAATACGCATTGCAGTCATCATAATCATTGGCATGACCATGGCCGCTTGTGAATCGATAACAGCTGGAAAAACTGAATATGATCCAAATCACCCTCTTTACGATCAAAGTGAGCGAAAGACAGTTTTCGGCGAGGGCGGCCTGGACTTATTTGGTGATGAGGAGAAAGGGCAGAATCAGAGCGGAATCGGGGTAAATAGCTTCCTGTGGAGAGCATCCATTGACACTATATCCTTTATGCCTGTTAATTCTGCGGACCCATTTGGTGGAGTTATAATAACCGATTGGCACGCAAATGCTGAGGCACCCAATGAAAGATTTAAACTAAATGTTTATATTCT
>PBLS01000042.1 GCA_002721825.1 Magnetovibrio sp. | reverse complement strand
GCGGGTGTAGCTCAGTGGTAGAGCACGAGCTTCCCAAGCTCGGTGTCGAGGGTTCAATTCCCTTCACCCGCTCCATTTTACTGCAGATATTATTGCTCACTTATTACAAGCATGAGCTCACCAGAGGTTGCAACAAGTCTGTTCATAAAATCATTATACTGGTCCAGCTCAAATGCAAAATGACACGACAGCGACAATACCATATAATATCCCAACGTTACCCTTCCGATAATTTACTTAAGATCAAATTAGAAATCACACTCCTCCTTTAAGAATGGGCCTCCGGGACTCGAAGTAATCGTCAAAAGGGCGTTAAAATGTTTAAAACTTCAAAGGGCTCAGCCTCCCACGAAAACGTTAAACAAATTATAGAAAGAGGCCTTCACTTTCATAGACAGGGACATTTAGATGATGCGGAAGCAATCTACCAGAAGGTCCTTGATCTAGATCCGAACCAACCCGATGCTCTCCATTTTTTAGGAGTGCTCATTCATGCTCGCGGCAATAGCAACGCAAGTATTAATCTAATTTCAAAAGCTATTTCTATTAAGGCTAAGTACCCTGAAGCTTATTGTAATCTTGGAGTATCTCTTGAAGCTTTAAATAGATTGCCAGAAGCGATCACCGCTTATGAGAAAGCCATCAAAATTAACCCTCATTATATGGAAGCGTATTTTAACTTAGGCAACCTTCACATAAAACTGGATCAGCCTGACGCCGCAATAGTAAATTATCAGAATGCGCTTGCCATCAACTCTAATAATGCTGAGATTCATATAAACCTAGGTAACGCCTGGAGCGCAAAAGGTGATCACAGCAAGGCTATAGCCAGTTATAAGAGTGCTTTAAATATCGATCCTTCTTCCGCAGAAGCTTACGTTAACCTTGGCAATGCGCTTAAACTTAGTGGTGATTTAACTAACGCAATTTATAGCTTCAAACGCGCGCTGCAGTTGCAGCCCCATCTAGGCGAAGTTCATATCAAAATTGGCAAAATTTTTTCCGATAAAAATGACCCAAAAGCAGCCATAAAATGTTTTAAGGATGGGATAAGACTCCTCCCTGAAAATTCTGACGCGTATCTTATTCTGGGACGGGAATTAGCCAAATTGGGTGATTTGCAATCAGCTGCTGAAAGTATTAAACGGAGCTTGACGATTGACCCCAACCTTGAGGTTGGGTACTACGAATACTTCAGACTGGCGGCCGTTTCTACCTCTGATCCAATCCTCAATCAAGCGCGAAAACTTATAAAATCGGCCAAAATATCAACTGCTGGTAAAATGTATTTAAATTTTGCGCTTGGAACTGCTGAACTCAATCTAGGGAGAGACGATAAGGGCATGGCGCATCTCATTAAAGCTAATGCCATAAGAAAAAAATTTTTGCAGTATGATTTCCGAAACGATGAGAAATTATTTAAATCTATAAAAAATTTTTTCCGCGACACCACCCTATCTAAATTAAACATAAAAACCGAAAAACCTGATGCTATACCAATATTTATTTTTGGGATGCCTGGAACTAGAGCCGCACTTTTGGAGCAAATTATTTCCTTCCATCCAAAAATTTACAGCGGGGGGGATCTAAATTTTCTTAGAGAGGCCATAGATCAAACTGCATGGGAAACTGAAGAAGATAAAGCGCGCGTTTATGAGGATATAAGACTTAGTTATTTGCAAAAACTCTCATCAATTTCAAGCTCTTCTATCGTCACTGATACAACTGCGCTTAACTTTAAATGGGCTGGCTTCATCATGGAAGCTATACCAGAAGCTAAAATATTGCATATAAGAAAATGCCCTGCTGCGGTTTGCTGGTCCGCGTTCAAGAGTTTTTTCGCAGCTGATGGACTTTCGTTTTCTTTCGACTTGGAGGATATTGGCAAATATTATGCGCTATACCATGATATTATGAAATTTTGGCAAGAAAATTATCCTGAAAAAATTTTTGATATTGATGATGAAAGCTTAAATGAAAAATTTTTTGAAAATACAAAAGGACTGATGCAATTTTTAGAGCTTAATGAAGATTCTAAAGACATTAATTTTCACGAAATTGGTGTTTCACAGGCAATTGAATTGCAGGAATTAGGTGAGTCAAAAATCCCTCAAAATATTTCAAATGACTGGAAAAAATACAAAAAATGGCTCTCCCCGATGCTCAATATTCTTGATAATATGAAGATTGAGTATAGTTCAAATTAAGACCATTCAGTATACGCCGTGCATCATTATACCCGAAGAAATAACTAAGTTAGGCTCATACCGCACTTTAAATACGACGCTGGCACCTGATCCTTCTATGTGTAAATATAAAATTTAACATCTACCATCTTAATTTATCGGTAGCTTCATTAAATTTATCTTGCTTCACCCTCAAAGGAGGATCGGTATGCTGTTAAAAGACATAAAAGTAATTGAACTTGGTCAAAACCTAGCTGGTCCCTATGGTACTCAAATCCTAGCTGACCTCGGTGCCGAAGTCTTAAAAGTCGAACGTCCAACAGGAGATGACTCGCGTAACTGGGGAACAAAAATTTCCAGTGACACAACCACAATGTATCAAACATTGAATCGAAATAAAAAATCAATAAGCCTGGACCTAAGACTAGACCACGACAAGAAACGCCTGATGGGTTTTCTTGAAGAAGCAGATATATTCCTGCACAACCTTCGGCCAGGCAGTTGTACCAAGCTGGGTCTTGGGGCTAAACGATTGAGAAACAAATTTCCACAACTCATTTATTGCGATGTAGGTGCTTTCGGGCACATTGGTCCCCTGAAGGATCTCCCGGGGTATGAGCCTCTAATGCAAGCCTATGGTGGTCTCGTCTCAATAAATGGACACCCTCAGGGGCCTGAAGCAAGGGTCGCGGTGTCCTTAGTCGATCTCGGAACAGGCATGTGGTCCGCAATCGGTGCTTTAGCCGCATTGCATCATCGTAGTAAAGCTGGAATAGGCTGTGTAATTAATACTTCTCTATACGAAACGGCTCTTGCTTGGGGAAATTTTCACATGGCTGAGTATCGAGCCACTGGCAAAGTCCCACCACGACAAGCAACAGGACACCCAGCTGTAGTACCTTACCAAGCATTCGATGCAAGTGACGGCCCATTTATGATTTTAGCGGGAAACGACCGCATATTTGCGAGGCTAGCACCCATTTTAGGGAAACCAAACTGGGTTAATGATCCACGCTTCAAATCCAACCCGGGTCGCGTAAAGAACCGTGACGCAATCTTGAATGATATACAGCAAATCGTTAGCAAAGAGCCGCGTGATATCTGGGTAGAACGGCTGCGAAATTCTGGCGTCCCATCAGCGCCCATTCAAACCATTCCACAAGTATTAGATACTCCACAAACCTTAGGCCTAAATATTTTACAGCCAGTACCAGGCACGCCGCTAACACTTGTTGGGCTCCCGATTTCAATCAATGGGGAAAGGCCCGCCATGCGCATGCCTCCACCTTCCTTGGGTAATGCCAACGACGAGATTCCTTGAAAGCCACCACAATACGCCAAAGTATGTAGAACAGAATATGCCAACAATTTGACGCAAACGCGTTGGATCCTGGAATTCATGAGCCCAACACAAAAATCACCATGAGTTTAATTTAAAAGTAACGCCGAACCCGCAACTAGTGCTATTTATAAGTCAATTTGACATCTGCCCTCCTTACCGAATGAGAAAAATCAAGCGCCATGCAACGCGGGCTATGGTCTTAGAGCGCAATAACTTACACCTTTAGTGTGCAAGCTCATTAAGGCTCTCAGAAAGGGCCTGGTCGAGTATAGCCACTCCACGGTCGAGTTCATTCAGACTTACATTCAATGGTGGGGCAATCCGCCATACCGAACCACGTTCAGGCCTCCGACGAATATTCATGGAAAGACCCAAGGCAAAACACCGTTCCGTCGTGAGCGCACCCAAACGATGATCTGGTTCACGAAACTCACGGTCCTTTACTAATTCTACACCCAGCAACAAACCCTCTCCACGAACATCCCCTATGCATTCATACTTTTGCTGCAAGTCCTTAAGAAGCGCCTTAAGATAGGCACCGCTATCAGCAGCTCGTTTGATAAGGTTTTCTTTTTCTATAGTCGCTAGCACTGCCAATCCCACTTGTGCCGGCAATGGATCAGCCACATGGCTAGTGTAAAAGGTAAATCCCTTTTCATATACAGATTGCTCAATTTCCTCGGTAGTGATCATTGCTGCTAACGGCACGCCCCCACCTAAAGTCTTTGAAACCGTCATAATATCAGGAGTGGTATTAAAACGCTCAGCACCAAATTTTTTTCCAATTCGTCCAAAAGCTGTCTGCGCCTCATCCAAAATCAACAGCATTCCGCGTTTCACCGCCTCTTGTTTCAACGACGTAAAATAATCATCCGGAGGGACCAGCACACCGCCAGCGCTAATAACTGGCTCCGCTATAATTGCGGCCCCTTCACCCCGAGATGCCATGTCAAACATATTCAGCCCGATACGCTGGCAAGTGTTATCGCAAGCATCCCTACAGTGTTCAACGGGACACCGAAAAGAATTTGGTTCTGGCATCACGTAAACTCCTGGCACTGTTGGGCCATAACCCGTTCTATCACTAGCGTATGATACAGATGCAGCTCCGGCACCCGTTCCGTGCCAAGAACCTCCAAGTGCGATTACCTCGTGCCCTCCTGTATACATTTTCGCCATACGCAGTGCAGCCTCATTACTTTCACTACCAGTGTTAACAAACAACGATTTTTTCAGAGGCGAGGGAAGCCAAGAGGCAAGTTTCAATCCCAGTTCAGCTACTACTTCCGGTATCATTCCTGAAAACATATGTAGCGCTCTCTTGCCAGCTTCTTCTACAGCAGCCACAATTGCAGGATGGTTGTGGCCAACGGTCGCGCACATTTGCCCCGACGTAAAGTCGAGGATCTCCCGTCCACTGTCATCAACGACTAAAGAACCCTTCGCAGACGAAAAAAGGTTGGGGAATTGATCTCCTCCATACCGCACCAGAAATTCATTAGCTGCCTCTTGAAGGACCGTGTCGGTTTTATTTTCCTTAACCATTTTAACCTCTTGTACAGTGACTCTACATCTTTTATGCAATAATTATTATTAATTTTAAAACCAATAGTCATAGTAGACACAAACAATGTTTACCGGGGATAATAAAAATTACCTAAGGGAACACAATTCTAGGTCTTTGTAAGAGAAGCTTGAAAACTATAGCCTACCAACAGAGTATGGAGAGCTAAATTGAATGATTTTCCTGGCAAACCCGAATTAACAATACATTTCGCACACTCAGCATACCAATTTTGCGAGCGGTTAGCGGCAAGGGGAACAGGTATTAAAGCGTTTCAAACTTGGACCTCAGAAGATACCGCTAAGCGCATTACTGAAGGCCATGTTTTAGTGGTTACGGGGTTTTGGAATAATAGCTTCATCTCAAAAGGTAAAAACCTGCGATTTATCCAAGCTTGCGGTGCTGGTTACAACCAATTTGACCTAACCGCTCTTGCAAATAGACGACTACGTTTCGCAAATGCTAGCGGGGTAAATGTGAATGCGGTAAGCGATCACGCTATGGCTCTGATTTTAGGTTTAACTCGTAAGATTCATCTCGCACGCGACAACCAACATGCTAAACATTGGCGTGGGATGATCTCAGATATTAGCCGACGCGAAGATGAGCTAGCCGGAAAGACAATCCTCATTTTTGGAATGGGTGCCATAGGTACACGTTTGGCCCGACTCGCAAAAGCTTTTGATATGAAGATAATTGGGGTTAGACGAAATATCGAAGCCATAAAGGATCTAGTGGATGAGGCCTATACGCCCGACCAATTTTTAAGTTTGTTAGATCGTGCAAATTTTGTTGTTCTTACATGCCCATTAACCAATGAAACGGCAAATATTATTGATCACGAAGCCCTTATGTTAATGCGTAGAGATGCACACCTAATAAATGTAGCTAGAGGGGGTTGTGTGGAAGAGACTAATTTAATCAATGCTTTACAGGCGGGCAAAATAGCCGGTGCTGGAATAGATACCACTGTTGAAGAGCCACTCCACTCTGGGTCAGTCTTATGGGATATGTCAAATGTGATTTTAACTCCGCATACAGCTGGTGAAACTCAATCTTACGAAGAAAATGTTTTAGATATACTCTTGGAGAACCTAGACCGTCTCTTCCGGGGCGATATTAAACTCCATAACCAAATAGTTTGAAAAAACCATTCATTATAGTGGCCCTAAACTCCCCTAAATCCCATTAAAAATAAGGCTGTGAAATCCCAATACTGTCCTTACAAAAATCATTCTCTTTACTCAGTTCGGTAGAGTTCAGGGAAGGAAACCTCGTCTAAAAGTGCCCCATTTTTAAGTTGAATATCAGTGAATGGTGGGGAGGATACGTATCCAGGAGTACGCTTAAATCGTGCTTCATCGCCGACTAAACGCAATGAAAATGCTCGGCGGCTATTAGATGTACTTTTATTAGAAGGGGCCCCATGCACTGTGCTGAAATCGAAGGCTATTGCATCTCCGATAGATAGCTCCCAACTTAAAATATCATAATTTGATCGACTAGCCTCAATATCGGGCATTTTTTCCAGATCATCTCCCTTATTTAAAGGCCGACCGTTAAAACGCTCCGGACTAAAAATTTTTCCCCAACCATGGGATCCTGCAACAAATTCAGGGCTTCGCTCACGTGGCACGTCGTCCAAAGGAATCCAAAAACTAATATTTTGCGATGCCTCAACGCAGTAATAAGGCTGATCTTGATGCCAAGGTGTTACCAACTCCGTTTTAGCTTCCTTGACTAATACGTGCTCATGGAAAAGCCGCACCGTTTTCGAGCCCATTAGCTGTGATGCCATCTCTCCAATGCGTGAGTTAAAGATAAAATCACTATACTCTGGAATTCGCTGCCAATTACAATAGTCACCAAAAAATTTACCGCTCCCTTCTGCTGGATTATCTCCTTTATAAACTCTGACATGCGGACCCGGTGTCTGCATATTTTTTGCAACACCCTTCCGCAAAATTTCAACCCAGTCCTTGAATACCTCGCGCAAAATTACCGCACCATGCTTCCGAAACGATACTATTGCCATTTTATCCATTAGCTCAATCCACTTTTTCAGCTAGTTTAAGTAATTCTTTATGCAAATTTTCCGGAATTTGAAAACCTTCTTTAATTATACGATCTCGATTAGACTGACGGCGCTGTCCCGGCAAACGCACACCTGGATAACTTTTCATTTTCGCAAAAAGAACCTCACAGTGATGACGCCATCCCTTCTGATCACCAAATCGGTCTGGGTCTAACGCTATGAGCAGTTGTCCTCCGGGTTCTGGCCCTCCATCACCATTACTTAGAGCTGAGATCTCAGGACTAAAGGGCTGGCCAATCAAACCGCCTGCCAGTAATTCTATCATCAAAGCTATGGCCGAGCCCTTATATCCACCGAACGGCAATAGCGCTCCTTCAAGAATGCTTTCTGGATTATTGGTTAGGCACCCCCTGACATCAAGCCCTACACCTTCCGGTAATTCGAGCCCATCACGTGCTGCAATTTGCACCTCCCCTCTAGCTAAAACCGAAGTTGCTTGATCAAAAACCATAGGTAGCTCATTAGCACGTGGCCAAGCGAAGGCCATTGGATTGGTACCAAATAATGGCTTTGAACTACCTGCTGGCGCGACAAAACTGCGAGAGGTCGTCATTGTTATCGCTGTAAAGCCCTCATCTGCAAGCGGCTCTACATCAAGCCATAGGGCGGCCATATGAAAAATATTTACGAAAGCGGCAATAACAACACCTTGATCATGAACACGCTCGATTATCGCTTTCTTTCCTATCGTATGCGCTAAAGGTGCCATGCCTCTTTTCCCGTCTATACGAAGTATGCTTGAGGCTGATTTTTTTATAACGGGCGCAGCTCTACCGTTAATTTTTCCATTTTTAAGCGAAATCACATAACCTGGTAATCGAAAAAGCCCATGTGAAGAGCAGCCATCCCGTTCAGCAGTTATCATATTCTCAGCGGTCGCCTCTGCATTAGCATCATCACAACCATTAGAAATGAGACAATTAAATGCCAGCTCTTTTCCTTGTTCGAGGGTCAAATTTACTTGCTGCATCTAGAACTCCATGATTTGCTTTGAGGCTATTTTATGCCATCTAATTGCAGGGATATGGTGATTGAATGCATAGATTGACAGATAAGCAAATAGAAGTCTTCAAACAAGATGGGTTTATATTTCCATTGAAGGCAATGGGAACTAAAGAAGCTTATGGAATCCGGCAGCGT
This sequence comes from Magnetovibrio sp., assembly GCA_002721825.1. Taxonomy (GTDB): domain Bacteria; phylum Pseudomonadota; class Alphaproteobacteria; order Rhodospirillales; family Casp-alpha2; genus TMED8. The sequence goes on along the minus strand of PBLS01000042.1, from coordinate 14,457 downwards.
CTAGAAGCAACAGAGGCTGAACAAGGGTCTCTTACTGGCAAGTTTAGAAGCCCTAAAAACCACCTCCTGATGACATGGCTTGATAGCCTTGTACGTTGGCCCGATATCCTTGATCCCATAGAGCAGTTACTTGGACCCAATATCCTTTGCTGGGGCACAGCTATCCTAATAAAAGAGCCGAATGATGGCACTTATGTTTCATGGCACCAAGACCTTAATTATTGGGGGCTAACGCCGGCCAATGTAGTATCCGCATGGCTGGCCTTAACACCTGCAACAAAAACCTCCGGCTGCATGCGCATGATTAAAGGCTCCCACAAATGGACTAACCTAGTGCACCGGGATGTTAACGATAATAAAAACCTTTTGAGCCGTGGCCAATCTATACAAAAAGGCATAGAAGAGAAGAGTGCTACAGTTTTAGAATTGCAGCCTGGCGAATTTTCTTTACATCACGGCAATACCGCCCATGCATCTGCTCCTAACCAGGCTGAAGAGCGCCGGATCGGAATCGCAATTCGTTATATTGCAACCAATGTACGACCCACAAAAGGAAATGATAGCGCAATATTAGTACGCGGCAACGATCAATACGGTAATTTCCATCTCGAAACCGCTCCCCTACAAGATTTTGATATGAATGCTATAGCTGAACATGAAAAAATAGTAAAAATGCGACAGACTTTGTTACTAGATAAATCAGCTATAAAAAAAGCATCCCAATGTTAAACATCTTTTCTAACTAAATTCTAGGTTGGCCGCTCACCAATAACTGTACACCGCTCCATATAACGAGGCTCATCATCAGAGTAATCCATTACCGCATAATGCATTACAGATCGATTATCCCAAATTACCAAATCCTTTTCACGCCACGTATGGCGATAAACAAACTCCGGTTTAACGCAATGGCCGTATAAAAAAGCTAAAATAGACTCGCTTTCTTCTGAGGTGAACCCATCAATGTGAGAGGTGAATCCTGGATTTATAAACAAACTTTTACGACCCGTATCGGGATTGGTACGTACAACAGGATGCAGAGACCTATTCCCACCCGCCATGTCCTCCTCAACTACAACTGTACTAGCATACTGACTTCGTGCCGCATCTTCAAAATCGTGCCAGGCAAAAAGAGAGGAGCAAAATACTTTCATGTTTTTGCTCAACGCCTCATAGGCACGCGCTTGATCCGCGAAAAGAGTATCTCCTCCTAAAATTGGGATCTGCTTCCCATGTAACAAAGATGCTTGTGCTGGCCGTTCCCGGAAACTGACATCCGAATGCCAGTACGTTCCAGCTCCTTTGCGTCCAAGTGGCATACCTTCGTTATCGACTTTATTAGATACACGATAAATTTCTGGGTATTCTGGGTGTATATAACGACTAACCGTTGATTGAAGGGGCTCTTCCAACGGGTCTCCAAACAACGGCCCAAAATGCCGTGAAAACGCTATGTGCTGCTCTGAAGTAAGATCCTGATCATGAATAACGGCGATCCCACCTGCGTCGTGCCAGAGTTGGATAATTTCGGCGATGAGATTGTCGCTCTCGCCAGACGCAATTTTTAAGCCGGAGATTGCGACGCCAAACCCCGGCGCGATAGGCTTTGTCTCATACTTCACCATGGCCACCTTAACAGTTTGAATTTATTATCAAAGATAGCATGAGACCATAACTCCGCGGCGCAATATTTAAACCAGAGCACCTAACCCACTTCTCTTAGTCTACCTAAAACAAATCTTTCACAAAATGCATAATAAAATTATAAATTATAAATATTCATTTTGCTAATCACCTGTTGGCAGATAGGGCGCTTATCCCCTGGAGAAAAAATATGGCTGAACAACAAACCGGTGGTCCATTACGGGGCCTTCGCATCCTTGACCTCACTCGCATTTTAGCCGGTCCGACCTGTACACAACTACTGGGAGACCTTGGCGCTGACGTTATTAAAATAGAGCGCCCAAACGTTGGCGACGACACGCGGAAGTGGGGACCGCCATACGTCAAAGACAAGAACGGTAAGGATACTTCAGAAAGTGCATACTACCTTGCTTCAAACCGGAACAAACGATCAATTACAATAGATTTATCGAGTCCCGCTGGCATAGCCCTCGTGAAGAACCTACTGCATCATTGCGATATCTTCGTCCATAATTTTAAAGTTGGCGGTCTAGAAAAATATGGCCTCAGCTATAAAGACCTCAAGCATGAATTTCCCGCACTGGTTTATTGTTCTATTACGGGATTTGGCCAAACTGGTCCCTATGCCTCCCGGGCTGGCTACGACTTCCTTGCGCAAGGGCTCGGTGGCATTATGAGTCTGACCGGTGAGCCCAATGGCGAGCCAATGAAAGTGGGCGTCGGAATAGCGGACGTTATGTGTGGTATGTATGCATCCACTGCAATTCTATCTGCAATTCACCATCGCAACAAAACCGGTGAGGGACAAATGATAGATGTGGCTCTTCTGGACACACAAATTGCTTGGCTGGTAAACGAAGCGACAAACTATTTCTTATCTGGAGAAGTGCCAATAAGGAGAGGCAATGCCCACCCCAATATAGTTCCCTATCAGGTTTTCCCAACCTCGGATGGTCATTTTATTCTGGCCGTAGGCAACGATCAGCAATTTTACCGCTTCTGCGAGTTTGCTGGAAAAGCAAGTCTTGCTCGTGATCAGCGCTTCGCCACTAACCAAGAACGCTTACGCCATCGGGAAGAACTGATTGATGAAATTAGCATGCTCACTGTCCTTAAATCTACAGATGACTGGATTAACGGGCTTTCTGACATAGGGGTCCCGTCTGGTAAGGTAAGCAACCTAGAGGAGACCTTTAAGGACCCCCAGGTAATGCACCGTGGGATGCGCATCTCGATGCCACACCCTCTAGCGCATAGTGAGTCGGTAGATCTCTTGAGTAATCCGTTAAAATTTTCAAAAACTCCTGTAACCTATCGAGCCTCACCACCAACTTTAGGTGCCAATACCGATGAAATCCTTGAGGAAATTCTCGGTCTTGACGCTTCCGAGCTAAAAATATTACGAGAGTCAAAGACTATATAATTTTTAGATGTAGAGAGCACCAATGTTTGAACTTAGTAAAAGCCAGCGCAACATCCAAGAATCTGCTAAAAACTTAGCCCGCAATAAAATCCGACCTCGAGCTGCCGAAGTTGATCGCACGGAAGAGTACCCCTGGGACAATATTTCACTTCTTAAGGAAACAGGCTTCATGGGAATGAGCATTCCTAGAGCGTATGGCGGCCAGGGCGCAAATTATATGGATGTAGTACTTGTCGTTGAAGAGATGGCTAAGGTCTGTGGGGTTACGGGCCGTATTGTGGTCGAAGGAAACATGGGTGCAATCGGTGCAATCATGAAATATGGCTCCGCAGAACAAAAGAACATTGCTGCGGAACTAGTTTTAGATGGAGACAAGCCGGCAATTTGCATAACTGAGCCGAATGCAGGTAGCGCCGCAACTGACATGTCAACCCGTGCGGAAAAGAAAGGTGAATACTATGTGATCAACGGATCCAAGCACTGGATAACCGGTGGAGGTGTTTCACGTCTGCATCTAATATTCGCAAGAGTTTTTGAAAATGGTGTGGAGAAAGGAATCGGAGGCTTCATCGCTATTCGTGATCAAACCCCCGGACTTATTATAGGAAAACGTGAGCCGGCTATGGGGCTCCGAGGTATCCCAGAGTGTGAAATCGTATTTCAAAACATGGAAATACACGAAACAATGTTAGTGCTACCCCCTGAAGGTATAAAACGCGGTTTCGCTGGTTTAATGGATGCTTACAACACACAGCGTGTAGGTGCCGCAACGGTTGCCCTTGGAATAGCATCCGGAGCTTACGAAGAAGCCCTTCAATACACCCGAACACGCCATCAATTCGGCCGTCCTATTGCTGAGTTCCAAGGGCTCCAATGGATGTTGGCCGACATGTCAATCCAAATTTCTGCTGCACAGAATATGGTCTATAAGGCCGCGTTGAGTGCCGAGACTACACCCACCGGCTTTCCCGACATGCTACTTGCCGCGCAAGCCAAAGTATTCACATCAGATATGGCTATTAGGGCGACTAGCGATTCTTTGCAGTTATTCGGTGCAGCTGGTTATTCACGTAATCTTCCGTTAGAGCGTATGTACAGAGACGCGAGGATGTTCACAATCGGCGGAGGAACGGCACAAGTTCTCAGAAACCTTGTCGCTTCGAAGGTACTCGGGATGAAAGTACCACAAACGCGTGATGGTTATACCAAGTTAGCTGAAGAAGGCAAAAATTGACCATACCAAATGCAAGAAAGAAACTATCCAGCGTATCCTGAGCGCTTCCTCCAAGAACCAGGTTAGCAGAGATATAAGTAATGAAAAATTTAGCTGTTAGAAAAGTTTGAATGATGAAAAATGCCGATGTCGTCGCTAAACGCCTTTATAAAGCTGGATGCAGACACGCTTTTGGTATTCCCGGCGGTGAAGTATTGACTATAATGGCCGCGTTAGAAGAGGCCGGTGTAGCATTTCATCTTGTTAAACACGAAAATAATGGCGGCTTCATGGCTGAAGGCACCCATCACGCCACTGCGGCCCCCGGTGTGCTTGTGGCTACAATAGGGCCGGGTGTTGTCAACGCAATAAACACTGTTACAAACGCGTGGCAAGATCAAGTCCCACTAATTTTTCTTACTGGCTGCATTGATTACCCTGATACACAATATTTCACGCATCGAGCTTTTAACCAATCCAAACTTGTCACTTCGATTACAAAAGCGAGCTTCACATTAGCAGAGGGTGCTATCGATATAATTATCGATAAGGCTATCGCTATTGCCGTGGACAGTCGACCGGGGCCGGTACATATAGACATACCTATCTCACTCGCAAAATCATCTTTTAATGGTACATCTATGATTCCTTCTGTGCGATCAGAAGCTATGGCCCCCGCAATAGGACCAAAACTGGACGGCGCGCGTAAAATAATTAAAGGTGCTAAACGGCCACTGATGATCGCCGGCATAGATGTATTGCACCACCAGGCTCACGAGGTAGTCACAGAAGCCGTACGTCAATTTAAAATCCCATTGATCACTACATATAAAACTAAAGGAATTCTTCCCGAGGATCATCCTTTATCTATGGGCGGCCATGGGTTGTCGCCCAAATCCTTTTATATTATTAAACCATTAATCGAAGCCGCCGACGTAATAATACTTGTGGGCTACGATCCTATAGAAATGCGGGCAGAATGGATAAGTCCCTGGGAATTAGGTGACAACGGTCCAATGGTAATAGACCTAACCGCCACACCAAACACTCACTACATGCATCAAGCAACCCTTTCATTCGTCGGCAACGTCGGCGCAAGTCTCCGCGCTATTACGCAAGATGTCGAGCCAAATAAAAATGTTTGGCCTGAACAAGAACCAAAAGAAATCCGCAACCAACTCACTCATGCATTCCCCTCGGATGAAGAATGGGGGCCCGCAGCTATTATTGATGTAGCCCAGACAGTTTTCCCAAAAACAGGGGTCATTACGGTGGATACTGGGGCACATCGCATTCTTTTAAACCAGCAATGGCAATGTTTTGGGCCACGCCAAATACTTCAGTCCTCTGCTCTTTGCACTATGGGAGTAGCGCTGCCATTAGCCATAGGCTATAAGGTAGCAAGGCCAGAGGTCCCTGTCCTTGCCTTCACCGGCGATGCAGGCCTTGAGATGGTCTTGGGCGAATTAGCCTCAGCACGTGATATGAACCTAACCATTCCTGTAATAGTCTTTGTAGACACTCAGCTAGCTTTAATCGAACTAAAGCAGCGGCACGACCAATTGCCGAATTTAGGCGTTGACTTTGGCTACACCGATTTTGCTGCCGTAGCAGAAGCACTAGGAGGGTCAGGAATTACTGTAACTAACCGCACCGATCTTGCATCGGCTATCGAAACCGCCCTCGATGGAGACACCTTTACCTTGATAGCTTGTCCTATTGAAAAACGTTCATATGACAATCGCCTATGATCGCTTCTACTATTTCGACTTGCAAGAACCGAGGGCTTTATCCATATACAATTTAAGATAATTAATTAAGTAGTGGGTGCTCCCAAATGCAGAAAATAAAAAAGACCGATGCGGAATGGCTCCAACAACTAACTTCAGAACAATATTATATATGCCGTAAAAAGGGCACCGAACGCCCCTTTACAGGTAAATACAACTCGAACAAAGATTCTGGGACATACGCTTGCGTGTGTTGCAATAATCCCTTGTTCAATTCAAAAGCCAAGTTTGACTCCGGTACAGGCTGGCCCAGCTTCTGGGCTCCCATAAATGAAGATGCCGTCATTGAAGAAGAAGACATTACTTTATTGATGCGACGAACCGAAGTGCTTTGTGCTACGTGTGACGCGCATTTAGGGCACGTTTTCCCAGACGGCCCTCAGCCAACCGGTCTACGTTATTGCATGAACTCGGCATCCTTAATTTTTGAGCCCTCTAACCCTGAGAATTTAGAATAATAAGCTAGATAATTTCACTTACCAAAGCCCTCAACCCCTCGCGATACGTTGGGTAAACCAGCGACACACCGAGTTGATGCTTAATACGGTTATTGCGTACACGCCTATTATCCATCCAAAAACTTAGGCCCATAGCGGTCATGGTTTTTGCTGCCTCCTCAAAAGGTACTAATGGAGGTGGCTCAACACCTAAAAGTTCACAGCCAAATTCCGTGACTTTAGAGGGCTCTGCCGGCAGGTCATCGCATACATTATATATTGTTCCCGGATTAGGGCTCTCAATAGAGGCACGAAGAACTGCCGCAATATCATCAACGTGTATTCGGCTAAAACGGTGTCCAGGCTTATCTATTCGCCTTGCCTTGCCCCGGGAGATGGTATTAAGGACATTACGTTCCGGACCATATATTCCAGCCAATCGAAAAATATGTACAGGAAGCCGGTGTTTTGTGTTAAGCGCGAGCCACTCTCTCTCAGCTTTGACACGGCGCTTACTCCGAGGCACATCCGCGCAGGTTGGCGAGGTTTCATCAACCCACTCCCCATCAGAATTTCCATAAACTCCAGTAGTAGATAGGTAGCCCACCCAGTTAATATTTTCACCAGTTTCCAAACTTCCCCAGCAATAGTTTAGGACTGGGTCGCCAGCCGGGTTTGGGGGGATAGAACTCAACACATGAGTGGTTCCATCAAGCCATAAAGGGTCAAACCCTTCCGTCCCATCAAAAATATGTGCCTTGATACCTATGTACTTCAGTTCATTTGCTTTTTCGCGGGTTCGACACGTACCTCGAATTTCCCAACCATCAAGCTGAAGTAAACTCGATAGCCGGAGAGCACTGAAACCAAGGCCAAAACAAAAAAGCACCTTTTTCCCCATTTAAATTTTCCTTAATCTACTCTTGATAAATACGCAGAAACTTGGCCCAGAAGATACAATCGTGATTGTCATAGGAACGTACATGATCAAATCATTGACAAGCTTTTTAATTATATTTCTCATTATAACAAAGGCGATGGGACAAGACGACCAGTACGATGCCTGTATGGCTAAAGTTAAACATTCCCCAAAAGAAGCCTTCGAAGATGCTCTTCAATGGCGTGATTATGGAAACACCTGGGCAGCTGAGCATTGCGCTTCTGTAGCCCTTATCTCTCTCGGTCTTAACAGGGATGCGGCAGTTCGCCTCGAAAATCTTGCTGCCAAGGCTAATCTTAATACAGATGCGCAGGCCACAATCTTTGGCCAAGCCGCTCAAGCGTGGCTTATAGCAAATTCGCCATCAAGGGCAAAAATACTGGCCACAAAAGGCCTCAAGTTAAGCCCTGGTAACATTGAACTCTTGATTGATCGTGCCCAAGCCCACGCAGGACTCAAGGATTACATCAGGGCCAAAAGTGACCTCGATGCGGTTATTACAAAAAAACCTAACCATATTGAAGCATTAACTTTTCGCGCTTCTACAAAGCGCTTTTTGGGAGACAATAAAGGGGCTCTATTGGATATTGAACGCGCACTCGCACTCAACATTGCTCACGTACCAGCATTACTGGAGCGAGGTAATCTAAGACGATTAAAAGGTGATAAAAAAGGGGCGCGCGCTGATTGGCTAATGGTGCTTTCTTTTGAATTAAAAGGTGCTTCCGCGATAGCAGCACGTCATAACCTTGAAAAAATGGATGTCACTATCAACAAATAAGCTTTAAAAATCCAAATTGGAATAATTTTCTGCTGGCGGCATGCCTGGAATGTAATCTTCCAAAAGTCCCCTGAAACATGGGCGCGACTTTATACGTGCATACCAGTCCTTTGCTCCGGGGTGTTGTTCCCACGGTACATCTCCTAGGTAATCTATTGTCGAAATGTGAGCTGCAGCAGTAATATCCGCTAAAGACATAGTGTCTCCCCCAAGCCATCGTCGACGCTCTATAAGATAAGTAACATAATTGAGATGATTATGTATGTTGGCATAGCCCGCACGAACTTTACTAGCATTAGGTTCTCCGAGTCCTAGAAAACGCTTCAGAACCTTTTCCCCAACCAAATTTTCCGTAACCTCTGTGTTAAACTTATGGTCAAACCAATAAACCAACCTTCTAATCTCTGCCCTGACAAGCGCCCCCCGACCAATGATTGAAGGCTCAGGATGCAATTCGTCTAAAAATTCACATATAGCGTCACTACCCGAAACAGCCGAACCATCCGCTTCAATAAGAATTGGCACTTCTCCCGCCGGATTGAGGCTTAAGAATTCTGGCCGTCGCTCCCAAGTGTTCTCCGTTTTCATCTCAAACCCGAGATGCTTATCGTGCAATACCAGTCGAACCTTTCGACAGAAGGGCGATAGCCACATATGAATTAATATGCGCATAAATTTTTACAACAAACGGTTTACCAATTTACAATCGAGACCTACAAACCTTAATAGTCATAATTTACAACTAATCTATAAATAACTGGTTACTAAACGCAGTATTTTTTATATCTCCCCCAGTCGCCCAAAGAGGTCTAAATGCTCATACGTAATATGCACACATATGATATAAAATCTTCCGAAATCACCCCAAAATCCGCATATTTTAGCCGAAGAAGGCTACTTAAATCATTAGCTGGCGGCAGCGCAGTCGTGGCTTTTGGGCCCTATGCCCTTAATAACAACACAAGTGCCGCCACAAAAATCCCAAATTTAAAGCGGACCAAATGGACACTCAAAAGTCTCGGTGAAAGCGTGAAATTGACTTCGTACGACGATATTACCAGTTACAATAATTTTTATGAATTTGGCACTTCAAAGGGCGACCCGAAGCGTAACGCACGTCTTCTTAAAACTCGACCCTGGACCATAATCGTCGATGGTCATACAGAAAACCCTGGTCGTTACGCCTTCGAAGATTTGGTAAAATTTGATCAACTCGAAGAACGAGTATACCGTTTTCGTTGTGTCGAAGCGTGGTCCATGGTTGTACCGTGGGTTGGTATTCCACTTGCCAATATAATACGAAAGCTTGGCCCCACGAGTAATGCAAAATATATAGCCTTCGAAACTTTGGCAGATTCCAAACAAATGCCGGGCATTCGGTCGCGAGTTTTAAATTGGCCCTATGTTGAAGGATTACGCCTTGACGAAGCAATGAACCCCTTAACACTGATGGCAATAGGCCTTTACGGTGAAATTTTACCAAACCAAAATGGAGCCCCAATTCGCCTTGTTGTCCCTTGGAAATATGGTTTCAAGAGTATTAAATCCATTGTTCGGATCACGTTTAGTGAAGAACAACCCCCAACATCGTGGAATCTGTCGGCACCACGCGAATATGGTTTTTATTCAAACGTAAACCCAGAAGTTGACCATCCTCGATGGAGTCAAGCGAAAGAACGTCTCCTTGGTGGTCCGACTAACATGCTTGGTTTCGTCACCAAACAACCCACTTTAATGTTCAACGGTTACACGGAAGAAGTAGAAGGACTTTACCAGGGCATGGATTTAAATCGTCATTTTTAATCAAACTAGAGGCCAATTTATGGCAACTAATCAGCAGTTCTATTGGGCGGTGAAATTTCTCATATGGCTCTTAGCAGCGCTCCCGATAGCTTGGCTTAGTTGGTCGATCCTTCAAAAAACATTGGGCCCTAATCCGGCCGAGGCCATAGACCGATTTTTAGGTTATTGGGCATTGGTATTTTTGTGGATTACGCTAGCTGTCACACCCCTAAGGCTAATAACAGGTTTGGGGCAACTTATTCGATTTCGGCGCCTCTTAGGCCTGTTTTCTTTTTTTTATGCGGTTCTTCATTTATTTAGTTACTTAACCATAAATCAGTTTTTTGACTGGGTTGCGATTTGGGAAGATCTTCTAAAACGTAACTACATAATGTTTGGCTTTTTCGGATTCATTATTCTAACCATTCTAGCCGCAACTTCGACAACTACGATGATCAAACGATTAGGTGCAGGCAATTGGAACCGTTTACACAAATCGATTTATATTTCGGCAATACTAATCACCATCCATTTTATAATGATACGCAAAGGATTTCAGTTGGAGCCTTTCGTCTATGCGGCGGTATTATTATTGCTTTTAACCTCACGTTTCAAACTAAAGCACAGAAGATCACGTAAACGTAAATTTTTAAGTCTAAAAAAGTAACCCTAGAGACTCTCAACCGCCTTATTTGCTGCACATTCGAACGCGCGCCAACCATGAAAACGTATTCCGTTAATGTGCTTCTTCCCAATTGTAGCCATGTCCAATATCGACCACCAAGGGCACATCAAGATGCGCCGCGCCCTCCATAATTTCCTTTATAAGCGCTTTGGTCTGGTCAAGTTCTTTTTCAGGTACTTCGAATACAAGCTCATCATGGACTTGCAATAACATACGTGCTTTTAGTCCGGCATTTTTAATTGCATCAGGTAATCGAATCATCGCGCGCTTAATAATATCAGCAGCGCCACCTTGGATAGGTGCGTTTATAGCAGCACGCTCAGCAAATCCCCTAACATTAGGGTTGCGATCCGTTATACCGCGCATATGGCATTTCCGTCCAAATAAGGTCTCCACATAACCTTGTTTTTTAGCTTGTGCCTTAGTTTTCTCCATATAGGCACGAATTCCTGGATATTTTGAAAAATAAGCTTCAATGTAATCCTTGGCATCGCTATTCGAAATGCCAAGCTGTCTTGCCAGACCAAAAGCCGATATACCGTAGATAATCCCAAAATTAATAGCTTTTGCATTACGACGGGTAAGTGGGTCCATTGTTTCAACTGGCTGGTTAAAGACTTGTGATGCAGTTATCGCATGGATGTCCTTTCCGGCTCTAAATGCTCCCTTTAGTGTCTCAATATTAGCAACATGAGCAAGCAGCCTAAGTTCAATTTGCGAGTAGTCTGCCGACATCAATACGTATCCCTTTTCGGGTACAAACGCGCGGCGAATTTTACGACCCTCCTCACTACGAATTGGTATATTTTGTAAATTAGGATTACTTGAGGCAAGCCTACCCGTAGTCGTCGCCGCCTGTGCATAAGAAGTGTGAATACGACCCGTAGCGGGATTAATTGCCGAGATTAGCGCATCCGTATATGTGCTTTTCAATTTTGAAAGTTGACGCCAGTCCAATATACGCGCCGGCAATTCGTAGCCCTCAGTAGCCAGGTTTTCTAAAACATCCGCACCGGTGGCATATGCTCCTGTTTTGCTCTTCTTGCTACTCGGCAAGCCCATTTCATCAAACAAAACCTCACCAAGTTGCTTTGGCGACCCAACGTTAAATTCACGACCGGCTAAATCGTAAATCTGATCTTCAAGAATAGCGATTCGTCTCGAAAAGTCACCTGACAGCTGCTTTAGCTCCGCAGCATTAACCTTAACACCGGTCCGTTCCATTTTTTCCAATATTGATATAATCGGTCGCTCTAAAGTTTCATAAACGGTGACCATATGCTCTTCTACAAGTCGCGACCGGAAGAGCCGATGGAGCCTGAGGGTGATATCAGCATCCTCAGCCGCATAGTCACGTGCTTCATCCAAAGGCACAAAATCAAATGTAATTTGGTTTTTACCTGTCCCAACAACATCCTTAAATTTTATAGTTTCAATTCCTAGTTGATCGCGCGCTAATTCATCCAGGCCATGACCATGGAGTCCTCCATCCAAAACGTACGAAAGCAACATTGTATCGTCGTAAGAAAAAATCTGAAGACCATAGCGTGCCAATACTTGCATATCGTATTTTAAGTTCTGACCAATCTTCAAAACGCTGCGATCTTCAAGCAAAGGCGCCAGTAGTTTTAGGGATTGATCGAACGGTACTTGGTCTGGAGTCGACTTAATTTGCGTACTATCTAGCAGATCACCCGTCTTTTCTGCCCCTGAAACCTTATGCGCAAGAGGAATGTAACAAGCTTGTCCAGGCTCTATACTGATAGATAGACCAACTAATTCCGCCTGCATAGAATCAAGACCCGTTGTTTCTGTATCGATTGCAAATGATCCTGCGTTCTCCATTTGCGCGATCCACTTTTTTAGATTTTCCACATCTTGTATAAGTTCGTAATTGGCAGTTCCTGGAACTACGCTTCCATGATAATTGGACTTATCATCTTCACCCAACCTGGCCGCAACCGAGGTAACTAAGGACTTAAAACCCTGCTCCTTCAAAAAGTTCAGCAACACATCGGAATCAGGTGGTCTAACAGCAAAATCATCGATGCTTTTATCAATCGGAACGTCATCCCTTAGGCGCACTAGATCACGACTTATACGGGCCATATCAGCCTGAGTTATTAATTTTTCCCGGCGCTTTGGTTGCTTGATTTCATCAGCACGTTTAAGCAGCGTGTCCAAATCACCATATTCAATTATAAGTTGTGCTGCTGTTTTAACACCTATGCCTTCAACCCCCGGCACATTATCACTACTATCTCCGGCTAAGGCCTGCACATCAATCACGCGCTCTGGCCCTACACCAAACTTTTCCATAACCTGCTCGCGAGTGATTACCCGGTTTTTCATAGCATCCAACATAGTAATTTTACTATTAACAAGCTGCATTAAATCCTTGTCCGAAGATACAATCGTCACCTCAATATTGCGCTCAGCAGCTTGACGAGCATATGTCGCTATTAAATCGTCAGCCTCATAACCATCCATATCTACCACCGGCAAATTAAGGGCTTTTGTCGCATCCCTTACTAATTCGAATTGTGGTATTAATTCTTCTGGGGGCGGCGGACGGTTTGCCTTATATTTGGGATAGATTTCGCTCCTGAAAGTTTTGCGCGCGCGATCAAAAATTACCGCTATGTGATCTGCTTCTGTATCTTCTATAAGCTTCATCAACATCTTGGTATATCCGAAAACGGCATTTACCGGCGTTCCGTCTTCGCGTGTCATTGGAGGCAATGCGTGAAAGGCTCGAAAAATAAACCCGGAGCCATCGACCAAAAAAAGGTGTTGAGGCGTAGTTGGCTGTTTCATGATTATATCTGACCCTAAGGCATAAGCTGCGGCAAGAAGAAAGAAAGAAATAACCCGTATTAATGTTAACGCTAACGAATTACGCGAATTTTAAGAGCCTACTGGCCCGATCCAGATGGCATCTTAAGCTGCCTTCATATTTCCTTGGAGACTGAATCCGGTTCGACAAAAACATACCGGCAAGAACAATACGGACACGTAACCTCAGACATATTTCCCATCTCAAGGTATACCTTTGGATGTCCCAGCACTCCACCATCGCAGGCCACTCTCTTCGTCGTTACTTCGACTTTCTCTTGAAATTTCATTTGTGCATTAACACCCATTACCAACTTCCTTGTAAAAGATCTAAACAGCCGTTCTATGGTATCCTAATAGCCCCCATGATCAATAACATGTCTCAGACTTATCGCTACAATTCTTGACAACGCGAGAACTGTGGGCGATGCAAAATCATGCAACGCTCTCCAACATTTACATGTTCTATAATTTTAACTACTATTCTCGTTGTTTGGTGTAATATCGCTTGTACACCCATTGTGAAACCACGGGGTAGCAATATCCAAGCGCCAACGCTGCGAGAAGGCGAGTTCACTGCTGCAGACGGCATTACGCTATCACTCCGCTCCTGGTTGCCCAAAGGCAAGCCCAGTGCTGTGCTACTTGCACTACATGGTTTTAACGACCATTCAAATTTTTTTGAAGCGCCGGGAAATTACCTAAAAATCAATGGCATAGCTTCCTATGCTTATGATCAACGGGGCTTCGGCCGCTCCCCAAACCGAGGTTCTTGGGCTGGTGTTGGTGCGTACGTAAAAGATACTGCCGATGCGTTGCGTGCTTTACGCCACCGTTATCCAGAGACACCCATCTTTTTACTTGGGACATCTATGGGAGGCGCGGTTGCGATTGTAACTATAGAAACCTATAAAACTCTACCAATAG
>PBLS01000041.1 GCA_002721825.1 Magnetovibrio sp. | reverse complement strand
TTTGAAAATAAATAGTTTTTTATACATGAGTTTTGGATGGGAATTTTTCTATAATCTCTTCTTTAATTTGGCGCCCGTAGCTCAACTGGATAGAGCACGTGCCTTCTAAGCACGGGGTTGCAGGTTCGAGTCCTGCCGGGCGCGCCATTCCTTAATTTTTCTTTAACTTTCGGTAAAACTTGCTACGTTCGGCGTTATTAACGTTAATAAAATGTAAAGAAATGCAAATTTTAACCGACAAATCTTTAACCACCTGCATACGGTTTGCGGGCTTACTCAGCTTCATTCTCACATTGGGCCTCGCGAGTAATGGGGAAGCGGCACGTAAGCGTATAGCTGGGCAATGGGCGTATACTGATCAGCCCTACTGGAAAGTAGGCGCATTGAGCAAAAAACTCAGTAATGCCTGTCAACGCGGTGAGTTTGGGCAGCGTAAATTGTACCGCCTTTCGATAGGCTATGTCGGTGGCAAGGGCAGAGGGATAACAGGAATTGCAAATACTAATTGGAATTTGCACGACCCAAAACGCCTGGCCGAACCGCGAAAGACATATCATTTTTTCAATCAAGGTTATTCGAACTGTAAGGTTTACGTTGCAGATACACCAATGCGGCGCGGCCAAAACACGCGATAGTTACCCTCTAAAAATACAATGAATGGCCAAAATACAGAAATACTAGACCTGTGGCCTACCAAGCTAGTCAAAAAAAAACTAGAAAATGCTGAAGAAGCAAATAGTGAACTCATTAAATTAATACGAGAATGGGAAAAAACGAATAAAAGCCTAACTACCGATTACCGCGAAAACAATCCATTCGAGCTAGATACTCCGGCAACTAATTGGTTGCGATCAGAAGTCAATCAAACAATCATTGAATATTTAAAAGCTATAGGTATAAATTTTTCAGTCGATTGGCAAATCCATGGTTGGGCAAATGTAAACCGGACTGGCGATTATCACGACCCACATAACCACCCACATTGTTATTTAAGTGGTACTTATTACGTCAGAATTCCTAAGCTACCGTCAACACGACGCCAACGTAGTGATGTCCGGCCGAACCATATTACGTTTTATGATCCTCGTACCCCGTTTAATATGCAATCCATTCAAGGTGACCCTTATATTGACCCCGAGTTTACAGTATTACCAGAACCGGGGCTCTTAATGCTTTGGCCTGCAAGTTTGATGCATTTCGTACACCCTAATCTCAGCGAGCAAACACGAGTATCAATCAGTTTTAATATTATTTTAAAATGGGCCAGCCATTACCTTCCATCCCAATAGTTTCAGTAACCGTTTTTACAAATATATTTGCGTATACCGTCAATCAATATCAACTAGCCCCAATGAACGACGGTCAATGGCCGTACTCTTAATGAGCGCAAATACGGCGGTTCCAGGTTGTAACTTCATATTTGTAAGAGAACGTCGCGTTATTCTCGCTATAAGTGGAATGCCTATGTCAAGTAAGACGTCCATTTGAGGCTCGAAATTCTCCGTTATTTCAATTACTTTTGCGGGTAACACGTTAAGAATTGAAGTGTCGGAAGGTTTTGTGAGACTCAATGAAACATTGCTTGCGCGAATACGTACTCTTACGCTGGTTCCTAGCGGCAGATCAATCCCGGCTACGAAAAGGCGACCGCGTTTAAAATTTAGTTCGGTTAGACCAAACGTTTTATCTTGCCCACAAATAGTGGCTTGCAACACTGCGCCCGCCTCATGGTGACCTATCAGTGTGCGAAGATTGAGCTGGCTCATTATACGATCTACAGGACCAGACGCGACCGTAATTCCTTTATCAAAAATCACCATGTAATCAGCAAGGCGAATTATCTCCTCAAGGGCGTGACTAATATAGATGATAGGAACACCAATATTGTCACGCAGCCGCTGTATAAATGGAAAAATCTCATCCTTATGCCCAGGATCAAGTGCGGCTAATGGTTCATCCATTATCAGTAATTCTGGTGCACTCAGAATTGCACGACCAAAAGCAACACGCTGTTTTTCACCACCGGAAAGATTTATAGGGTGGCGATACAATAAATCTTGAAGATCGAGTAAATTGATTATTTCGTCAAAGTCGGGGAATTCAATATCTGATGGGATACATCGTCGACCGTATAACAAATTTTTTTGCACCGAAAGATGCGGGAATAAACGTCCATCCTGAAATATGTAACCAATTCGTCGTTTTTCTGGCGAAATTATTACATTTTTATCAGAGTTATAAAGAGTTCGTGTACCAAGCACAATTTTTCCAAAATTTGGTTTTTCTAAACCAGCGATCGCATTGGCAAGGGTCGTCTTCCCTGTACCTGAGCGACCGTAAAACGCAGTTAAGCCATGATTAGTTGAGAAATTCGCTCGCAGTGAAAAATCACCCCTGCTAATCTCTATATCGATTCCTAAATGGGTTATTAGGGTCAATTTATAGTCTCTCGCGCCGCCGCATACGACGTGCCAACAACTCCGATATTACAAGAGCTCCCAATGC
Organism: Magnetovibrio sp.; assembly: GCA_002721825.1. GTDB lineage: Bacteria > Pseudomonadota > Alphaproteobacteria > Rhodospirillales > Casp-alpha2 > TMED8. Next base: position 28,151 of record PBLS01000041.1, on the reverse strand, counting down.
TAGAAGTACAGCTATGATAACCAAACGAATTGCTCCTACTTCGCCTTCAGGAGTTTGAATTAACGTGTATAGCGCTATCGGGATGGTGCGGGTTTCGCCTGGTATATTGGATACGAATGTAATTGTTGCTCCGAATTCTCCAAGACTTCGCGCAAAAGCCAAAACAATACCTGTTATTATACCAGGCAATATCAGAGGCAACGTAATTGTTATAAATACCCAAACATTGCTCGCTCCGAGGGTTTTTGCCGCCTCCTCTAGGCCGCTGTCTACACTCTCTAATGAAAGCCGAATAGCCCGGACCATTAATGGAAAAGACATTACGCCAGCCGCAAATGCGGCTCCTCGCCATGAAAAGGCTAGAGAAATACCAAAATTTTCAAAAAGAAACGAGCCAACAAAACCGTTACGCCCAAAACTAACTAATAATATGTACCCTACTACTACAGGTGGCACAACAAGTGGCAGGTGAACTAGCGCATCAAACAATAATTTTCCAAAAAACTTTTGCCGGGCTAAGAGCCATGCCGTAGCTAGAGCAACAGGAAGACAAATTGTCACGGACCAAAAAGCGACACGCAAGCTCAACATCAAAGCTTCTTTTTCTATTGTATCAAGGTTGAGCATATTTAGTGGAAACCTATGGCCGCCGGCTATTGAAATGTATGAGTTATGGGCTGAACCCTTGGTTTTTTAAAATACCTGCAACAATTTGAGAAGAGAGGAAATTTAAATAGAGCCCACTCTCTACTGAAGACGTAAGGTCAATCGCAGCGTATTGTATTTTAGGATGGCTAAAACTTGGAAATATAGCATCAATTCGGACGCGTTCATGGTTCATGGCATCGCTCAAATAAACAATCCCAGCACGCGCTTCGCCGCGACTCACCAAGGCAAGCGCAGCACGGACATTAGAAGCACGCGCGATCTGACTTTTTAATTCGTGCCAATAACCTAATTTTCGGAGAGCTATACTTGCGTACTTCCCTGCTGGAACGTGATCAGGGTCAGCCAATGCGACCCAGTCTCCTTTCACCTTCATTGCCAACGACACACTTTCATTAAATGAAAAATATATAGGTCTATCTATAGGCGTTATCAGGACTAATTTATTACTTGCAAAGGTACGAGGAACAGCATTCGTAAATTTGCGTCCAATTAAATAGTTAATCCACTATAAGTTAGCAGAAATATAGATATCTGCTGGAGCTCCACGTTCAATTTGACGGGCTAAGGTGGATGATGCCGCGTGAACAAATATAACTGTTGGAAGATTTCGTTTGAGACCAACCTGCGATATTTTTTTTCATAACTCCTGTAAGGCTTGCAGCTGCATAAATACGGAGAGGGTAGGGGTCAGCAAAAGCTACTCCAGTAGGAGAAAAACAAATTAATAAAGTTAGACTAAACCAAAGTGGTATAAAAAAATACCCCATGGTTTAAGTTAGTTGTAGAGCTCTTCAGGTGCTATCTCAACCTTCGCAATCTTCTCTATCTTATCTTCCCTTACTGCATAAAAAAAACAATTACGACGTCCAGTATGACAAGCAACACCGGCTTGCTCTACTTGAAGGAGCAACGTATCTCGATCACAATCCCAGCGGAATTCTATTAATTGTTGCGTTTGGCCCGAAGTTTCGCCTTTACGCCATAGCCCTTGACGCGAACGTGACCAATAACACACATGCCCTGTGCGAAGTGTCTCCTCTATGGAATCTCTATTCATCCAGGCCATCATTAAAATTTCACCAGAATTGTGCTGTTGTGCGATCGCAGGAATTAATCCATCTGGAGTAAATTTCAGAGTATTCAATACCTGGTCGATGCAGCTTTCTGAAATTGGCACACTCATAACTAACTTAATTCCTAAGAACAGGCGAGCGCATAGCGCGTTAGTCCAGCATCTAAATCGGCAATTAAATCAATGGGATCTTCTAGCCCGATATGAAACCGTAAACAGGGGGTCTTATGTGGCCATTCATTCACAGTTCTTATTTTCTCGGGGTGTGCTGGAAGCACCAAACTTTCGAATCCTCCCCAACTCGCCCCCAAACCAAAATGCTTAAGTCCATCTATCAGAGCAGCTGCGGCTTTCCAATTCCCCTCAGTAAAGACTACACCGAAGAGACCCGATGCCCCCTTGTGGTCGCGTTTCCAAATCTCATGCCCTGGATCCTCCGGCAAAGCAGGATACATAACTCTTGCGATCTCCGAACGCGAAACCAACCAAGTAGCAACCTTGTATGCATTCTCTTGGTGCCGCTGTAAACGGACTGAGATAGTGCGCAACCCCCTCAGAGCCATGTAACAGTCATCAGGAGCAGCATGGTAGCCATAATTATTAGCCATATTTTTTACAAGTTGATAATGCTCACTGCTGTTTAAGGTGACGCTTCCCATCATTACATCAGAATGGCCTACAACATACTTTGTGCATGCTTCGATCACCACGTCCACCCCGAGTTTGATAGGCTGGCAAAAGTAAGGAGAGGACCAAGTATTATCAATCATAGTAATAATACCCTTATCCCGTGCGACTGAAGTAATGGCCGGCACATCCATAACTTCAAATGTTAATGACCCAGGCGATTCCATAAAAATAACTTTTGTTTCTGGAAGGATAAAATCAGAAATTTTCTCACCTATTCCTGGGTCAAAAAACGTAGTCTTAACACCAGCTCTTTTTAGAACGGTATTGGCAAGCCGTATGCGGCTTGGTCCGTAAACCGTATCCGCCATCAACAAATGATCACCTTGTTGCAAAAATGTTGTCGCCGCACCAATAATTGCAGCGAGACCTGACGGATAGGAAACCGTTTTAAAACCACCGTGAAGTGCACTGATTGCCTCTTCGAAGGCAAACTGTGTAGGCGTTCCTGTACGACCATACTGCGGTCTATCGAATTCGTTATCCCCGCGATTTTCGTATTCGTCAAGACTTGGAAAAGTTATCGTTGACGCGTGATAAACGGGTGGGTTAACCACCCCGTAGTTATCCTCGGGGTCACGTCCTGTATAAGTTATTAATGTGTCTTTTTTCATGAAATGTCCGCGATACTGCCCGTTGGGGCCTAATCTACCAGTATGTAACGGGAATACACCTTCAGAAGCCACTAATCAACTTCTGCCGGAAATACATTATGGCGCTCGTTTTCTATATAACTTATCCAAAGTGCGTTTTATTTCTATAGATGCACAGCCGAATTCCCAATAATAATTATGAATCAATAGTAATTATAAAAAATGAGGAAAATTCAGTTTAAGCAATTTATTAGAAATATTCATTAATGATCATTACGCAACTTTTCACGTCTGGTTAAGGCCTATCCGCCCTTTATATAGAAACACATCATGTACATACGGGTACATCCCCCCTCTTGGCACGGATTCCGCATAAATTTAACAAATTTTAATACGTATCGACTTCGCATTACTTGGTACGCTTTTTATCGTCAAAAACACTAAAAAACATATATACACACCAAATAATTACGTTATCAGCCTAGTCAATTACGCTCAAAAAACCATCTTTCAAATACGCACAAGACTTATGAAGCCTCCACAATTTGTTTATGGTTTGTATTTAAACAAAAAAACCCTTTTTATTTTATGCTTAAGACAACTAGTATCGCCGATTGGTAATTTTATTTAAGAAGTACTAAATACCCCTAAGGAGGAAAAATATGAATTTCCAAAAACTTACAGCGGTCGCTGTAGCAGCGTTAGTAGCAACTAGCGCTGGCTCCGTCTTCGCAGCGAGTAAAACCCTTGATGCCGTCAAGGCACGGGGGAAAATTCAATGTGTTGTCAATCCGGGCCTTACCGGTTTTGCGAACCCGGATGATAAAGGCGTATGGAAAGGTTTTGATATTGATCTTTGCCGTGCATTTGCAGCTGCCATTTTTAACGACCCGAAAGCTGCATCATTCAAGCCTGGTACTGGTAAAACAAGGTTTACGATCCTTCGTTCCGGTGAAGCTGACGTCATTACTAGAAACAGCACCTGGACCTTCGTGCGTGATGTTGACCTTGGTTTCGATTTTGTCGGCGTAAACTATTACGACGGGCAAGGTTTCATGGTAAGTAAGGATCTAGGCGTAAAATCTGCTAAAGAGCTTGATGGCGCAACCGTTTGTATTCAAACAGGTACCACAACCGAGCTTAATCTAGCTGACTATTTCCGCTCAAATAAAATGAAGTTCCAACCCGTTCCAACGGAAGATTCTGCGGAAAGTAGGGTCAACTTCGAGAAAGGTGCTTGCGACGTTTATACGACCGATGCGTCCCAGTTAGCCGCTCAGCGTTCAGCCCTTCAGAATCCGGGTAAGTATGTAATTCTTCCGGAAATCATTTCTAAAGAGCCGCTCGGACCTGTTGTACGTCATGGTGACAATGTATGTATGGGGCGATATCATTCGTTGGTCGCTAAATGCAATGATCGTGGCAGAAGAATTAGGCGTTACCCAAGGTAATGTTGACCAAATGAAGTCATCCAATAACCCTGAAATCAAACGGCTTTTAGGTGTTGAAGGCGGCCTTGGTAAAATGCTCGGTCTCTCTAACGATTTTGCCTACAGAATTATCAAGCATATCGGTAATTATGGTGAGAGCTTTGAGCGTCACATCGGCAAAAACACGCCGATTGGGCTCGATAGAGGTCTTAATCAGCTGTGGAACCGAAAAAATGGTGACGGTACAAATGGCATTCTCTATGCCGCTCCGTTCCGTTAAATCGATCTAGTATAATCGGGGCCAATAGGTCGCTGTTGGCCCCGATTTCATTTTTAAACATATTAATGTAGTGGCAGATACTATGATTAACCGCTTAGTAGGCTTGTGGTATGACCAAAATTTTCGGCGCTTGTTTTTGCAAGTGCTCGCTGTCCTTGCATTCGCCTACTTTGGTTATTTTATATTTGATAACACATCTACAAATCTAGAACGGCTAAATATTCAACCCGGATTTCAGTTCATGAATGAAATTGCGGGTTTTAAGCCAACAACGGACGGCATGAACTTTACCGGGTTCGATGTAAACAAAAGCACACATAAAGACGTGTTTATCGTCGGGATCTTCAATACCCTTCTACTGGCCATTGTTGGCATCATCTTAGCTACTATTTTAGGTTTTGTCATGGGGATCCTGCGTCTATCCTCAAATCTAATAATTTCATTCATTTCAAGTGCGTATGTAGAAGGTATGCGAAACATTCCGTTACTATTATGGATCTTGATCTGGTATTTTGGTGTAATATTAGCGGGCCCTAATGTACGGCAATCGATCAATTTATTTGATACGATATTTGTCAACAAACGTTATCTTGCCGTGCCTCAACCAATCTATAGCGATGCAATAATATACGTCTGTGTTGGGTTGTTTATAGCGCTCATTGCTACAATATTTTTAAAAAAATGGGCAAAAAAACGACTTGAACGTGAAGGGAAAGATACTCCCGTTTTTCTAGCATCTGCTTTTATGTTTATCTTTATCCCCTACACTTTTTTAATAATCTCAGGAAATTCAATTACATGGGAGTTTCCGGTACTAAAAGGGTTCAATTATATTAATGGCATTCAATTGCCAGCAAACTACGTGGCAATGCTAATGGCGTTAGTTTTTTATACCGGTGCATATATTGCTGAAGTTGTTCGAGCGGGAATCCTCTCCGTTACTTCAGGACAGATCGACGCTGCTCGATCAGTGGGACTGCGTGAAGCTCAAATCAACCGGTTTGTTATAATTCCTCAAGCTCTTCGTGTTATTATTCCACCCCTAACAAGCCAGTATTTGAATCTAACGAAAAATAGTTCCCTGGCTATCGCTATCGGATACACGGACCTAGTGAATGTGTTCACGGGAATTTCATTGATGCAAACCGGAAACGCGCTCGAAATCATAATGCTAACAATGGCATTTTATGCCTCTGTTTCCATTTTGATCTCTATCTTTATGAATTGGTTTAACAAACACGTCGCTATCGTAGAGAGATAATATTATGAACCCAAATGATACAAATGCGGCGGCTTATCCCATAGGGCAACATCCAAGCTTACCTCCACCAACAACAGAGCGGGGGGTGTTAAAGTGGCTTAAAACCAATCTTTTTAACACCTGGTATAATTCAATTGCTACTATAATTGGGCTATATTTTTTATATCTAATCATTCCACCAACGTTTGACTGGGTATGGGGATCAGCGACATGGGAAGCCTCATCCAATAAAGACTGTCGAGCTGGAGAAGGGGGCGCTTGTTGGGGATTTATAAAAGCACGTTTTGTGCTCTTTATGTACGGCTTCTATGAAGCCGAAGCGCTCTGGAGACCAAATTTAGCCGGAATTTTATTAGTTTTTCTTGGAGTACCCGTATTAGTACCGAAAATTCCTGGAACAAAATTATTCGCAATTTTTCTTATTTTTTTATATCCCTGGATTGCCTTAAGTCTTTTAGTTGGGCCTATCAAAATAGCTTTGTTTTCGGACACCACTTTTCTAATCCTTTGGGGTATCCTGATCGTAGCCCTCTTATTTTACGGGGTCCGCGGTATGCAGACAAATGATCTGGTAAAACGCGGCTTCGGCTTTGGGTCTGCATACGCTGCCGTGGTTCTTCTTTTTCTTAACTGGGGCCTAGGACTACCAGAAGTAGAAACGACCAAATTTGGTGGATTGCTTCTTACCCTGGTCCTTGCATTAACCTCAATTGTAGTTTCATTGCCTTTGGGGATTTTACTTGCACTTGGACGACGTGCGGAAAGTTTACCTGTTGTGATGTATTTCTGTATCGGTGTCATAGAGCTATTTCGTGCGGTGCCACTGATAACGGTACTATTTATGGCTATAAATATGATTCCCCTTTTCCTCCCGCAAGGCTACAGTTTTGATAACGTAGTTATGGCCTTGATAGGTTTGATCATATTTTTTGGTGCGTATTTAGCAGAAGTCGTTCGAGGAGGTTTGCAGGCTATTCCAAAAGGACAGGTTGAAGCCGCTGCATCAATAGGATTAAATTACTACAAATCGATGCGATTAATTGTATTACCTCAAGCTCTAAAAATAGTGATTCCAGGAATAGTAAATACCTTCATCGCTATGACAAAAGATACGTCTTTAGTGATGATTATTGGTCTTTTTGATATTTTAATGATCACTAAATCTTCAATTACCGATGCGGAATGGTTAGGGCTCGAGTGGGAAGGCTATGCGTTTGTTGGACTATTGTTTTGGATACTCTGTTTCAGCATGTCTCGCTATAGTCAGTGGTTAGAACGGCGCCTTGATACCGATCGTCGTGACTAGATATAGGCAAATGTCAAAATTCAGGAGCAGGCGAAATGTCTGAGGTTTCAGTGAATACAGAACAAATAAAGTCCGCTATACAAGATCGTGAAATAATACAAATACGTGGTATGCATAAGTGGTTTGGGGACTTTCACGTGTTAAAAAACATCAACCTAACCGTAAAGAGTCAGGAGCGAATTGTAATCTGTGGCCCCTCGGGATCTGGGAAATCCACGTTGATACGTTGTATAAATCGTTTGGAAGAACACCAAAAAGGCGAAATTATTGTCGATGACATTGAATTAACTAATGATTTAAAAAAGATAGATTTAATCCGCCAAGAAGTTGGAATGGTCTTTCAAAGCTTTAATTTGTTCCCACATTTAACCGTCCTTGAAAATTGCACGCTAGGACCAATTTGGGTGCGCCAAACGCCAAAATTAGAAGCCGAAGAAGCTGCAATGCTATATTTAGAACGTGTAAAAATACCGGAACAGGCAACAAAATATCCGGGGCAACTTTCGGGAGGTCAACAGCAGCGCGTAGCAATAGCACGGTCTCTTTGTATGAATCCAAAAATAATGCTCTTTGATGAACCTACATCAGCCCTTGACCCTGAGATGATAAAAGAGGTTTTAGACGTTATGGTTGAGCTCGCAGATACCGGTATGACGATGCTTGTTGTAAGTCATGAAATGGGTTTTGCCAAAACAGTCGCTGATAGGGTCATATTTATGGATGAGGGTGAGATTATAGAGCAAAACGACCCGCACCAATTTTTTGACAACCCACAACATGACCGCACCAAACTTTTCCTCAGCCAAATTCTAGCACATTGAAAAATTAATAATTTTCATGTCCTTGATTAAGACGAGGGTCCTGCCAGTCTTCAAGTATTCCAATACTACGCGGATCCTCAAATTGCTTGATTTCACGCCGGTAAACAGAGAACCCCGTTTTTTGATAGACTTTAAGTGCGCAAGGATGGTCAAGGTCACACGTATTAACTGTGATCCGAATCGGATCAAGGCCCCAAGCCTGATCTACCATGTAACGAAGGAAATAGCGTCCCAATCCACGACCGATGAAATCAGGTAGTAATCCGAAATAAGCTAAATCAACCGTGTTATTTTCAGTTTTCATAAGCTCTCCATAACCACCGGGAGCACCATCCACATAAATTACGTAAATTTTTGCACCCTCATCATGAACAATGGTGCTTAAAGTGGCATCATCAATCATCCGCCGTTCATACCAAAACCATGCTTCTCCGACGGTTTCGTATAAATATCGATAGAATGAAACCGGAATATTACACACACGCAATAGAGCTAATGGTAGAGCTGGTCTTGGCGGAGCAGGAGTTACTGGCCGAGCATGCATTTCCAGATAAGTAACAACCGTAGAAATCTGGGGCGTAGTATTACTCATCAACAACCCATGGGGTGATAGGGTGATCACCCCATTCAGCCCAAGAACCATCGTAAACAGCCGTATCTTTATAACCAACCAAATAGAGTGCCAAAGCAATTACACAAGCTGTAACGCCAGACCCACATGTTGCTACGAGAGGATTCTCAGGTTTTATTCCTGCTACCTCTATAACCTTTATAATTTCATCAGCTGAACGAAATACAAAGTTGTTGTCAGTATCCATCAATAAATTATACGGCAAATTTAAACTACCGGGAATATGCCCTTTTTTAATTGAAGGTCTTGGCTCTGGGTCAATACCAAAAAAGCGACCTGAACTTCGCGCATCGACAACTTGCTCTTGCTTACTATCAACATTCGCCAACATCTGTTCTATATCACGGACAAGAAAATCATTTTTATGAGGTTTAAAATCACATTCAATTGCTACTGACCTCTGGTTTTCGACAGGTCGCTGCTCAGCAAGCCATTTTGGCAAGCCGCCATTTAGTATTGCTACATCGTTATGGCCAAATACCCGCAACATCCACCATGCGCGACAAGATGCAGAAGAGCCACCATTGGTATCATAAGCAATCACCTTAACGCCGGTTCCAATCCCCATCTTTTGCATCTTTAATGAGAAGAATTGAGCAGACGGTAGCATGTGTGGTAACGGATCACTCGTATCCGCAATTTCGTTTATATTGAAGAACTGTGCTCCGGGAATATGTTTTTCCAAATACTCAGCATATGGGTTTCTATCGACGTTTGGCAGCACACTGCTCGCGTCAATTATTCTTAAATCAGTTTTATCTAAATTCTCAGCCAACCATTCGGTACTGACTAGTGCGTCTGGGTTTACGTATTCCATAATTTACCTTGCTATAGCCAATGCGGTACAGGAAGCCCCTTTGCCCGCAAAAAAGTAGGATTGAAAAGCTTTGACTGATAACGTGTTCCAGAATCGCATAATATGGTTACGATCGTATGCCCTGGGCCCAATTCCTTAGCTAGACGTACGGCTCCAGCCACATTTACTCCGCTTGAACTTCCAAGACAAAGGCCCTCACACTCCAATAAATCAAATACAACACTTAGTGCTTCCTCGTCCGAGATTTGATAAGGTTTATCGATAGAAAGATCTTTAATTATTGGTGTCACTCTACCAAGTCCGATACCCTCAGTAATTGAATTCCCCTTTGCGAGAAGCTCGCCATTTAAGAAGTAACTGTACATTGCGGCACCATATGGATCTGCTAAACCTGTAATAATATTTTTCTTTTTGTTCTTGAGATAAGCCGACGTGCCAGCAATAGTACCGCCAGTACCTATAGAACATATAAAAGCATCCACTTTACCATTTGTTTGTTCCCAAATTTCTGGTCCTGTGGTTTCAAAATGTGCACGGCGATTAGCTAGGTTATTCCACTGGTCCGCAAAAAGAACCCCTCTCTCTTCACTTTCTGCTAACTCTTCTGCCATTCGTCGTCCTACATGTTGGTAATTATTTGGATCAGAGTAGGGTAAAGCAGGATTTTCTATTAGTTTAGCACCACAAAGCCGAAGCATATCCTTCTTCTCCTGGCTTTGGGTTTCAGGAATTACAATAATCGTTCGGTAACCAAGGGCATTAGCGCAAAGAGCAAGGCCAATACCAGTATTACCAGCAGTGCTCTCAACAATCAGCCCTCCGGGCTTCAAAATACCTTTTTCTTCAGCGTCCTTAAGAATAAATAGTGCGGCACGGTCTTTTACTGAAGAGCCTGGATTGAGAAATTCCGCCTTACCTAATATCTCACAACCGGTTTCATCCGATAAACGATTTAAACGGAGAAGCGGAGTATTCCCGATAGCCCCTACAAAACCTGTTCGATTTTCCATGCTAAATGCCCATAATGTTTTTAAACAGCAAAAATAAAATACCAGTTTTTAATAGTTTATAAGGACGTAGTGTTAAACTAGACGCAATAAGCTCACTTTCACTCGTGTTTCCATTTAGAACGCAATCTTTCACGATTTTCCTTAAACCACTGTAACGGTATCATCGTCATAGAATTATGAATTTTACCATCCGCCAGCATAGCAAACGCCTCTTCTGGCGTAACGGTAAAAACGCGAATATTTTCCCCTTCGTCTGCCAGTCCATGCACACCACCTGCATCTGACGCATCAACACATCCACAAAATGAGAATACCGATTCAGATGAGCCACCTGGTGTTACTAAATAATGGTTAATTCGTTCAAGCTGCCGAATTACACAGCCAGCTTCTTCCAGGGCCTCACGGCGCACTACATCTTCGGGATCTTCATCTTCTTCAATGATACCAGCAATAATTTCTACTAGCCAAGGAGAAGTGTCGCCGCCGTACCAGGGAGAATGCGTAGCGGCATAAGCTCCAATCCGAAACTGTTCGATCATGACTAACAAATCGAGGTCGGGGTCATATAGAACACATGACGCTGCGTGGCCACGTTCAAATACTTCTCGTCTAATTAACCGCCCCATACTTCCGTCATAAAGCCGATGACGGAGATCATACTGATCAACACAAAAATAATCATCAAACGGTGTTCTTTTATCAATTATTTCTACGTCCTTTAAATTCATACATAGCTCCTATTATTTAACGCCCACTTTTGCAGTGCTTGTAAAAGTTTGTCTAGAACTGAATCCAAGATTAAAAAGAGTTAACTAGTACTTGAAGCGGAGAAAAGCATGCGTGATTCCATAGTTCTCACTGAAATTGACCCACGTGGTGTTGCAACCATTACCTTAAATCGACCTGAGGTAAATAATGCTTATAACAGTTTCATGATCCAAGAGCTGCTTTCCGCGGTTCAGGAATTGATGCAAAATGAATTAGTACGAATTATCGTTCTACGGGGTAATGGTCGCCATTTCCAGGCTGGTGCAGACCTGAATTGGATTAACGAAGTCTCCAATTTAAATAGTGCTGAGAATTTTACTGTTTCTCAAGATACTACAGATGCAGTGCGTTTCCTAAACCAATGTCCAAAACCAACCATAGCACTAGTACATGGAGCCTGCTTTGGTGGAGGAACTGGAATCGTTGCAGCTTGTGATATCGTTATCGCCTCAATGGATGCCATTTTTTCAATTGCGGAAGTGCGTTGGGGGCTGCACGCTGGGCCGATTTTACCACAACTTGCCGCAGCGATCGGAACGCGAAATCTAAGACGATTTGCACTTACTGGTGAACGTTTTGATGCTACTCAGGCGTGGGAAATTGGTTTAGTTCATGAAGTCTGCGAGAAAAATGAATTAGATGAAACAGTTGAGACAATTATAGATGCAATCCTTAAGAATGGACCTGAAGCCATTGCCGACACGAAGCGTATTATTTTTGAGACAGAACATCTAAACGTTGACGATAATAAGGCACGAGATCTTGCCGTAGATCATGCCCGAAAACGTTGTACAGCAGAGGCCACTGAAGGCCTTGCAAGTTTCCTAGAAAAACGCGAAGCAAGTTGGTATCCAAAAGTCTAGAATATTCAACGTAATTATTATTTTTCATGCGTAACATAAATTGAGCTCAAAATTTTCTAATGAAAGTTTCGCGCATAAATATCAAAACTAGACCTCTTAAAATTATTTTGTCGCTTAAGCCATGGTGTTAAATCCCATAAACGGTGTGAAATTACATGAATAACAAGGCCCTCTTTTTGTACTTTGCCGGCAGCTTCTAATAATGTCGCACTCAGAATTTCGCGACGAAAGCGTTCAAATACATTTGGCCAAACGATCAAATTTGTATTGGCCGTCTCATCTTCAAGTGTAATAAACATAACGCCCTTTGCTGTACTCGGACTCTGACGTGATGTCACTAAACCGGCAAGACGCACACATTGGCCGTGTTCTATATAGGAAAGTTTTCCTAAAGGGGTGCAGCCGCGTAGTGCAAAATCTTTACGCAATAAAGCCAGCGGATGGCTTTTTAATGACAACGAAAGAGTACGATAATCATTTGCCACCTGCTCTTTAAGCGACATGACAGGTAAATTTATAATGGACTCTCTGCAAAAATCATGTTCCTGAGAATTGCTAGCGCCAGCAGAATCAAATAGTGCTAGTGTCGCTTTACCAAGACCCTGAACCGTCCAGATCGCTTCCCTGCGGGTAAGACCAAGGCTAGAAAAGACATCGGCGTACGCCAGTCGCTCTAAAATCACTTTTGAAAGACCACTACGGTAGCGTAATTCATATATGCTTCCATATGCTGTAGTCCGGGCCTGAATAAGTGTTTCAATATCTGCCTGCCTAATTCCCTTAATTTGACGGAACCCGAGCCGTAGAGCGCCTCCACAACTTTCCAAAGTATGGTCCCAGCCACTCTGATTAACATCAACAGGACGCACCTCTACTTTATGATCTATTGCATCACGAACTATCTGTGCGGGAGCATAAAATCCCATGGGCATAGAGTTCAAAAGCGCACAACTGAAAGCTGCAGGATAGTAACATTTCAGCCAGGCAGAGATATAAACTAGAAATGCAAAACTTGCAGCATGTGATTCAGGAAAACCATAATCGGCAAAGCCTTCAATTTGTTTAAAGCAACGATCAGAAAAGTTTAACTCGTAACCATTAACAAGCATTCCATTAATAAAGCGCTCTCGGAATTTATCAATTTCACCAATGTGACGAAAGGTAGCCAACGCACGGCGTAATTGATCAGCTTCTTGAGGTGTAAAGCTAGCCGCAACAATAGCTATTTTCATTGCCTGTTCCTGAAATAAAGGAATACCAAGTGTCTTGCCTAAAATCTGTCTCAACGCGTCGGAAGGTAATTTATCTACTGCTTCCTTACCGTTACGACGTCGCAGGTAAGGATGCACCATCTTACCTTGGATAGGCCCAGGACGGACGATCGCTACCTCAATCACAAGATCATAAAAATTGCGAGGTTTTAAGCGCGGTAACATACTCATCTGAGCACGACTCTCGACCTGAAAGACACCCACTGAATCGCCCCTACAGAGCATATCGTAAACAGCTGGATCTTCTGATGGAACATTAGCAAGATTAAAAGTATGACCATGATGTTCCTCAAGCAAATTAAAAGCCTTATGTATACAGCCCAGCATCCCAAGCGCTAGAATATCAATCTTCAACATACCAAGCGCATCAAGATCATTCTTATCCCACTCTATTACCGTACGACGATCCATAGCAGCGTTAGCAATGGGTACCATTTCGTCCAGGCGACTGTGTGTGATAACCATCCCACCGGTATGTTGTGACAAATATCTCGGAAAGCCAGAAAGGGTACTAGATAGTAATATTACGTGCTTAATTTTAGGGTCTTGTGAATTGAGTCCTGCATTACGAATATGATCTACCGAAATGTCTTGCCAAGAACGTCGCCAAGCAATTCTTTTTAAAGTAGAGATGATATCTTCGGAAACACCAAGTGCTTTACCAACAGCCTGGATTGCACTTTTCATACGATAAGTAACAATGGTTGCAGTCATACCTGCATGTTCACGGCCATACTTTTCATAGACATATTGGATTACATCTTCACGACGATCATTCTCAAAATCTATATCTATATCCGGCGGGTCTCCGCGTTCAGCATTAATAAAACGCTCGAATAGAAGATCAATACATGCTGGATCGACTGCAGAGATACGTAGACAATAGCAAACGGTAGAATTGGCTGCAGAGCCACGTCCTTGGCAAAATATATCACGCTCTTCGGCAAAGCGGACAAGATCATGTACTACTAGAAAGTAAGGAGCAAAATTTAGTTGTTTGACCAGTTTTAATTCATGTTTAATCTGAACCTGAATTTTATTTGGTACACCTTGTGGGTAGCGTTCCATTGCGCCTTCATATGTGAGGCGCGTTAGCTCTTGTTGTGGCGTTCTCCCTTTAGGCATTGGAAAAATAGGGTAATTATAACGCAATTCATCCAGACTGAAGGTACATTTCTTAACAATATCAAGACTAGCCGTTATAGCTTCCTGATAATTAACGAATAATTCCACCATTTCCTTCGAAGATTTTAAATGCCGCTCGGCATTTACAGCAAAATACCGGTTCGGTTCATATAACGTGCAATCTTCACGGATACAGGTAAGGATATCGTATAAAGGTAACCGGTCAGAATGATGATAATGGATATCATTACTCGCGAGCAGTTTGATCCCGATCGTTTTAGCAGTTTGATATGCCTGTTCAATCCGCATCTCGTCATTCCCATTATAGTGATAAGAAACAATAAGATAGATATTTTTTTTAATGTATAAAAATAATTTTTCTAAGGTAGTATAAAAATGTCTGCTTAAATCCTTCGGCATCACAACTCCGATTATTTGTCCCTTCCCACAAGCAAATGGAGCAGAAATGTCTAGTAAATCAGTGAGTTCGATATGGCATTTGCCTTTCGGTGCACGACGCTTGCCAAGCGTCAAAAGTCGAGTTAGACGACTGTACGCATCTCGATTTTGTGGATACACTACAATATCTAATCCTTCAGTGAGAGATAATCGACATCCAATGACTAAGCGGATACCCACTTCCTTAGCCGCCATATGTGCTCTAACCAGTCCAGTAACGCTGTTCAAGTCGGTAATGGCAATAGCCTCTAGGCCTAAGCCCTTCGCCGTTTTCACTAATTCTTCCGGATGCGAGGCTCCAATGAGAAAACTGAAATTACTAGCTACGCATAGTTCAGCATAAGCAATCATGGGAAAAACCCATGCATAAACCACTTAGGTGACCGCTCAGACTGGTATAAGCCGGCACAAAACACCCAAAATCTTAAGCCTTTTATATCTTCAATATGGAAGTAATCTCGCGAATCTGCTTGCTTATTAAAAGGCTCTAAATAGCTGTTGAGCCACCATTCAGTCGATATTCGTTCAGGCCCTCCGGTCAAAGCCACACGATAACTCCTCGCACGCCATTCAAATATCACTGGTGTCCGATCACCGGCTAATTCTAATATTCTAATAGGTTCGGGTTTAGTCAGAAGCTGTAAAGGCCGAAAAATAGTTGTTCCTTTCCTAGTGTGATCTAGCGGCTTAGTTCTATCGGAAAAAGCCGCTATTTTTTTTTGGGCGTGCTCGGGCCGGTGCCGCGATACTGGCACTAGGTTAAATACTTGTCGCGAACCAAACCGATTGTTTAAGCGATCAATCAAGTAAGGTAAGCCTTGCGATTCTTGGCTAGCTATAAATGAAGATTGGGAGGGAACTAAAGGATCAGTAGTATTGGCAGAAAGTACTAATAATTCAATTCCAAAGCCAAGGTCGAAATTCTTTAATTTCTCCTCAAATAAATTTATTACATGCTTAGAATTTCTTAATGGTCGGCTAGTCCCAATAGCTATTTCCGTAACATCTCCATCAACCTGATAACCACTTAATGTTAATTGCCGTGCACCTAGATGTTTAACCTCTAGTTGATCCCAAAGGGCGTTAAGAAGACGGCCTAATGAATTTTCTATTACGGCCCTGTCCAAAATAGGCTCCGCGAAGACAAGGCGACTTTGATATTTGACGATCGCACGTATGGGCTGAATAATCTCAGTCTGATTGCCCAGAGCTTGATCAAGACAGTGGACAAGTGAGGCACCAAAGCGTAGCGTTAAGTGAGCACGCGGCAGAACTAATAGTTGACCAATACAGTTAAGACCTAGGCGCAATAAATTATCTATTATACTGGATGCTACCCTAAGTGCTGTAACGGGAAGTGGAGCTAAAGCTGCCTTTGTTTCCTCTTTACCAGTAGACACCGAAATAATAATCTTGTGTGGAGGTTGCTTAAAACGAGCTATGGCCCAGGAAGTTCCTGGCGTATCAGCTATAGCTATGCGATGCGTATATCCAAAATAAGCGAGATGAGAGCTTAGGTCCTTCAATAAGGCTGCTTCTCCGCCAAATAAATGTGCACTTCCGCTGATATCAAGCCATAAACCACTAGTCTCAGATGCATTTTGGCTCACATCCGTCGCTGTCCACGGCGTATAGCGTAGACACCAGACTGCTAATGATTCGAGCGCTTTGTACTCACTGGAAAAATCAGCTTTCGCTACATATAAATTAGAGCAACGTACGCGAGCATCTGATAATGATAAACCTCGGTACAATCCTGCTCTCTCTGCACTACGATTAACAGAAGTTAAGACTGATTGAGAATTTACCTTTTCTACAAGAACCAAAGGTATAGTCTCAAGGTCAAATAACTTTTGCCGCTTATCATTAATCTCACCAACAGAAACGGTTTGCCGCATCTGTCGTCGGATATACAGATCCGTTGCAAAGCGGGGTAACCAAACGGAAACTACCCGCCTCAATTCCGGATCCAGAGTCAATGTTGTTTGCATCTTGCCATTCCAAAAACCAACTACCGCTAACACCTCCTCGGCAACGCTCCAGGACTACTTCCCAACGCGTTGCCCCTGGCCAAGGACCGAGTGGGTGACTGCTAATTGCAGTATTTATCTGCCAGCGTGTCGTAGCAGAGCTAATAATTTTTGAAGTAAGATCATAGCGAACCAGAAACGCTATTGTAGAAC
This sequence comes from Magnetovibrio sp., assembly GCA_002721825.1. Taxonomy (GTDB): domain Bacteria; phylum Pseudomonadota; class Alphaproteobacteria; order Rhodospirillales; family Casp-alpha2; genus TMED8. Next base: position 10,905 of record PBLS01000041.1, on the reverse strand, counting down.
CTCTCTCTGCCGCCAATTGTAAGCGTCGAGAAGATACGGTGGTAAGTACCTCCACCTCACCTAAAACCGCAGCCAAAGCGCCGCTCCGCAAAGCCTCCTCCATGACCCACAGCACTTCACATTCTCTGACTGCATTAAAGATAATCAAGTTGTCCGAAAACAAACCAAATCTTTCCAGTCCCGGAGCATATAAATTCTCACGTTTATTTTCACTACTTTGGCACCAAAGAACAGGAGCCCTATGCGCAGCCAGACCGAGAAATGCAGTTGCAAAACCAAGCGCGGGCGTCGTCAACTCAGGAACAACAGAAAAAATTTCATGTAAGGCAGCAGGTGCTAATCCTCCCCAAGGTAGATGCTGATCGATAGCAGCAATATTAAAGGTAAGTGGATTAGAGCGATCTTTTCGTCTTTCTCCATACCGCTCAAGATGTGCAATACACTGGCGCAGGTCGTCTAACGTGCTAACTTTTGTACAACTTTGAGTCATTGTTTTTCCAACTTAAATGTTCTTGTTATGTTCTATTTAAAAATTTATGACATAGCAAGATCATTTCCGTTTACCGAATGAAACTCTATGCTTATAGCAATACTAACTAGGTTAAATTCTCATGTTCTCTAAAGCTATTCTCACCGTTAAAGAGATGTACCACGCTGAATCGTTGAGTATAGAAAATGGGGTTTCAGGATTAACCTTAATGGAAAATGCCGGAAAAGCCGTCACCAATATAATAACTACGCGGTGGCAGTCCCGCCCCATTACTGTTCTTTGTGGTCCTGGTAATAATGGTGGTGATGGTTTTGTTATTGCCCGCCTGCTCGCAGATATAGGCTGGCCAGTAAAACTAGCCTTATTGGGCAATATCAATGCTCTTACAGGTGATGCAGCAACAAACGCTAGACGCTGGAATAAACCTGTTGAAACACTGTCGTTACAGACTTTGGATGAAACAGAAATTGTAATAGATGCACTTTTTGGTGTTGGACTAAACCGGGATTTGAAAGGTAAAGTAGCGGAAGTGATTAAAGCAATAAATATGCGATCACTCACTTGTATCGCCATCGATATACCAAGTGGTGTTCATGGTGACAGCGGCAAAATCCTGGGTATTGCCCCAAAGGCGAAGCTAACAGTAACTTTTTTCCGGCCCAAACCAGGACATTTATTAATACCAGGCCGTGAATCTTGCGGTGAGCTGGTAGTTGCCGATATAGGTATTCCAGAAAAAGTACTTAAAAGCATTCGTCCATCTATATTCTATAACGATCCAAAAATTTGGGCCGATCGCTATCCTTGGCCCAATACTAACAGCCATAAATATCAACGAGGTCATGCTATAATTGCAGGTGGCGATACCGTAACTGGTGCTGCACGTCTAGCTGCTCTAGCGGCTAGACGGATTGGAGCCGGCCTCGTAACAATAGCAGCCCCGACAAAATCCTTTGCTATCTATTCAGCTGGTCTACCCGGTAATTTAGTTAAGGAAACACCAAATGCTAAAGCTTTTACCACTTATTTAAATGACCCACGCTCTAACGCAGTCCTTATCGGACCGGGATCCGGTATATCGCTAGAAACTCACGACAAGGTTTTAGGCGCATTAAAGCTAAAAAAAACCTGCGTCCTAGACGCTGATGCCCTAACTACCTTTTCCGACAACTCTAAATTGCTATTTAATTCTATTCAATATGCTACATCTTGCGTACTTACGCCGCACGAAGGAGAATTTCAGCGGCTATTTAATATAGATCCCATAGAAGATAAGCTTACACGTACTCGCAAAGCTGCCGAAATTAGCAGTGCAGTGGTTCTATTAAAAGGTCCAGATACCGTTATTACCGAACCTAATGGTACTACAGTAATTAATTCAACAGGCACGCCCTTTCTAGCCACCGCTGGTAGCGGAGACGTACTAGCCGGCATGATTACAGGGCTTCTCGCGCAAGGTGCGAATGTCTTCGACGCTACTATTATTAGTGCATGGCTACATGGAATTGCTGCGGAGAATTTTGGGCCAGGCGTAATAGCAGAAGATTTAATAGATGAAATTCCTTCTATTCTTAATAGTTTGATGAACAAATAGTTATAGAGTTTTGCCAAATATATCTGATTGACAAGATAAACTTAGGGAGTTGAAACACGTTATGGGCGTACAAGCAAAGGCAGGATTTCTTGACCGCACTCTTCGAAATATTTGGAAGGGCTGGCAATCAATTGCTGGTGAAAACTATAGTGCAGAACAAGCTTCAAGCCGTCCTTCATTACCGGACGAAGATCTAGCACGTGTACGCAACCAAATGGGAGCTTGTTTGGAAGGTAGGGGAGGCGAAGTTTCAGCGCGCGCGCGCGCAGCAGCTCTTGGACATGTATACCTTGCTCTTGATGAGACGGGAAAAGAACGTTTTCTGCGCACCCTCAATGACGAATTTAACATATCTAAAGACGCCGTAGACGAAGCCATTAAAGAATTTCAAAACGCAGATAATACCAAAGATTATACCCGTGCTGAAACAAATTTACGTCAATCTCTAGAATCTCACCGTTTAAAACTTCTGTTCAATTCAATGCATTACCAGACGGTGTTAAATTTTTAGTTGACATGAGGGCTATGCTTTTAAGGCTTACTCGTCAAGATATTACAATGCTTCCTCTCGAACAGGACCTTAAATACCTGCTTCGCTCATGGTTTGATGTTGGTTTTCTGGAGCTTCGCAGAATTACATGGAACTTCACATCTGCAGCGCTAATGGAAAAACTCATCGCCTATGAGGCCGTTCACATGATCCAAAGTTGGGATGACTTAAAGAACCGGTTAGACTCAGATCGAAGGTGCTTCGCCTATTTTCATCCCAAAATGCCTGAAGAACCGTTAATTTTTGTAGAGGTAGCCTTGGTAAGTGGGTTAGCGGGCAACGTACAGATGCTTCTAGATGAAGAGGCCCCTCTACAAGACCCCGAAACCGCAGATACCGCTATTTTTTACTCTATCTCAAATGCACAAAAAGGCCTGTCAGGAATTAGTTTTGGTAATTTTCTAATTAAGCGGGTAGTAACAGAACTTTCAGGTGAATTTAAAGGCTTGAAAACGTTCTCGACCTTGTCTCCAATTCCAGGGTTTATAGAGTGGTTAGAAAACATATTCAGTGACGATTGTAACGGCCTCTTGAACGTATCCGATCGCCATACTTTAAATGAAGCGATGGGATCCGTTAAAGCCCGTCAAAACCGGTTAAGTAGCTTTTTTAGCGAACATGCTTGGACTGAGGATGAATCGTTAAACGCAAAGTTAAAACCCATACTACTACGTACAGTGGCACATTACTTAGTTGTGGAAAAAAATAAGAACGATAAAGCTATAGACCCAGTAGCGCACTTTCACTTAACAAATGGAGCAGTTGTGGAAAGGCTTAATTGGCTTGGAGATACGTCAAATAAAGGCCTTAAACAATCGGCCGGAATCATGATTAACTATGTATATGATTTAGCTACTATAGATATTAATCACGAGGCATACGCTGACGGCGGAAAAATTACAGCTTCTTCTGATATACTGAGTCTTTTATGAGCTAGTTAGTTGTATTTAAGTAACCCCAGTTAACTAGGATTCGTTGACAGTCGGTTCGAAACCATTAGAGTGCGCCCCGCTTTGAGAAAAATTGTCAGAATGTAAAGCGGGCGTGGTGGAATTGGTAGACACGTCAGGTTTAGGACCTGGTGGCGGTGACGCCGTGGGGGTTCAAGTCCCTCCGCCCGCACCATTGCTACCCCCACCGCGCATACGGCGCATAAGGATATGGCATGAAGAGTATTTGATCCAGCCATGTAAACTTTCAGCTATGACGTGGCACAAACTATCTGGTGAACAAAATTATGCAAATCACGGAAACTAAATCCGAAGGTCTAAGCCGAGAGTATAAAGTAAGTCTATCGGCCAACGAAATAGCGGAAAAAGTAGACTTAAAATTAGCAGATATACAGCGTACTGCTCAGCTACCGGGTTTCCGTCCTGGAAAAGTACCGGCTACCATACTGAAAAAGCGTTTCGGGCAATCCATTCTTGGAGAGGTGCTGGAGAAAGCTGTTGGCGATTCTTCGCAGCAAGCTCTGACGGAAAAGGGCGTCCGCCCAGCTATGCAACCAGAAATTAAAATAAGCGAAGGATTTGAGGAGGGTAAGGACCTTGAATACACCATCATAGTTGAAACCCTACCAGAGATTAAACTTACCGATTTTTCAAAAATTGAAATTGAGCGGTTAACTCCAGAAACCAAGGATGAAGATGTAGAGAAGGCTCTAGAAAACTTAGCTAAAGCAAATCAAACTTCAGAGCCTATTAAAACCAATCGTAAAAGTAAGATTGGAGACGTACTATCCATTGATTTCGTCGGTACAGTTGATGGGAAAGAGTTTCCTGGCGGGAAAGCGGATGATTACCCTCTAGAGCTCGGCACTGGTAGCTTTATCCCTGGTTTTGAAGATCAATTGGTAGGTGTGAATGCTAATAGTGAAACATTAGTAGACGTGACTTTCCCTGAAAGCTACGGCGCTAAAGACCTTGCTGGTAAAAGCGCACAATTCAACGTCAAAATTAAAGAAATTCGAGAGACTACTCCAGCATCCATTGATGATGAATTAGCTAAAAAGGCAGGTATGGACAACTTGGATGCCTTAAAAAGCGCCATAAAAGAAGAACAATCACGTGAATACGTTAATTTGGCACGTGGCCGGGCAAAACGCCTATTATTGGATGAGCTTTTCGACCAACACGACTTCGACGTACCGAAAAAAATGGTTGAGAATGAATTGGATGTTATATTCAAACAATATGAAGAACAGCAAAAAAACAAAGAAGGAACAGATGATATCGAGGATCAGAAGAGCGAGGAACATATTAAGGAGGAATTCCAAAGTATCGCGCTGCGCCGAGTACAATTAGGCTTGATCCTGGCCGAAGTTGGACGACAAAATAATATCCAGATCGCACAAGATGATATAAATCGCGCACTAATGGAAGAAGCCCGAAACTATCCGGGCCAAGAAGAAAAAGTTCTTAACCATTTCAAAGAGAACCCACAGGCTCTAGAAAGTATCACAGCTCCATTGTACGAAGAAAAGGTAGCAGATTTTATTCTTGAACTTGCCCAAGTAGATGAAAAAAAAGTTCCTGTAGCAAAATTTATAGAGATACTTGAAAAAGATAAGAAGGAACAGGAGGCCGCGGATAGCATAGCAAAGATGCCAACGCCAAAGAAAAAAAGCACTCGCAAAAAATCATCTGGTAAAAGCAAAAAAACGTAGCAAAACACAACTAAGATAATTGAAAAGGCGGCTCTGAATGGCCAATACGAAAATGAATAACTTAGTACCCATGGTTGTTGAAACTACAAACCGCGGCGAGCGTGCTTATGATATTTATTCAAGACTGTTGAAAGAACGGATTATTTTTCTCACAGGCGGTATAGATGACGCAGTTTCAAGTTTGATCTGTGCGCAACTTTTATTTCTTGAGTCCGAAAACCCTAATAAAGACATTGCGTTTTATATAAATTCACCAGGCGGCATAGTCTCATCTGGTCTAGCCGTATATGACACAATGCGTTACATTAGGCCTGATGTCTCAACAGTCTGCGTTGGTCAAGCGGCCTCTATGGGGTCCATGCTTCTATGTGCAGGTACGCCTGGTAAGCGATACGCTTTACCAAATTCACGCGTCATGGTTCATCAACCTTCGGGCGGGGCACAAGGCCAAGCAACTGACATCGAAATTCAGGCCCGCGAAATTTTAAAACTACGTGAACGTTTAAACTCTATATATGTGGAGCACACTGGCCAAAGCCTAAAAACTATCGAAAAAGCAATGGATCGAGATAACTTTATGAATTCGGAAGAGGCAAAAGATTTTGGACTTATAGACCAAGTGGTAACGCAGCGCCCGACTGATGAGGATGAAACGGATGAATCAGAAAACGAAAAATGACAATAAAGCCACTTTGAACTAATGTTATTTTTTATATTAATGGATTGAATTTACTGTAATTATCTGGGTAGCAGCATCTTGCGCATTGAATTTCATACGAAATCCACTTTATGTACGAACTGCGAAACTTGCGTAATCCGCGCATGAATGCTACCGCGTGTAGACGATGTTATTTACTTTGTCTTAGTATGTTGTTTAATTTGTCTTAGTATATACATTTGGCATACTGAGGTTCTGTCGAAATACACGGAGCGCATATGAGCAAATCATCCAACAGTGACTCAAAGAACACCTTGTATTGTTCTTTTTGTGGAAAAAGCCAACATGAAGTCCGGAAATTGATAGCGGGACCCACCGTATTTATCTGTGATGAATGTGTTGAACTTTGTATGGATATTATTCGTGAAGAGCACAAGACAAACCTCATTAAGTCTAGTAATGATGTACCAAGTCCAAACGATATTTGTACCGTACTAAATGATTATGTCATCGGTCAAAGCTATGCAAAACGTGTACTCTCAGTGGCAGTTCATAATCACTACAAACGGCTTGGTCATAGTTCGGGAAAAAATATCGAAGTCGAACTAGCGAAGTCGAATATTCTACTTATTGGCCCTACAGGCTGTGGCAAAACCTTATTAGCACAAACCTTGGCACGCATTTTAGACGTGCCATTTACCATGGCAGACGCGACGACTTTAACTGAAGCCGGCTATGTTGGTGAAGATGTGGAGAATATTATCCTCAAACTCCTACAGGCTGCTGATTATAACGTTGAACGCGCTCAACGTGGGATCGTCTATATAGATGAAGTTGATAAAATTTCACGTAAAGCTGATAATCCCTCGATCACACGCGATGTGTCCGGGGAAGGCGTTCAACAAGCATTGCTAAAAATTATGGAAGGCACCATAGCTTCTGTCCCACCGCAGGGCGGCCGTAAACACCCACAACAGGAATTCCTTCAAGTTGACACGACTAACATTTTGTTTGTCTGTGGGGGCGCCTTCGCTGGCCTCGATAAGATAATTTCTGAACGTGGAAGAGGAACGTCCATCGGCTTTGGAGCGGATGTTCGTCCTTCAGACGAACGCGAGACAGGAGAAATTTTGCGTGAGGTGGAGCCGGAAGACTTACTTAAGTTTGGACTCATTCCTGAGTTTGTTGGACGATTGCCCGTGGTTGCAACTCTTGGTGATCTTGACAAAGACGCGCTTGTAGAAATTTTAACTAAACCAAAAAACGCACTGGTGAAACAATACCAACAGCTCTTTAAGATGGAGGACGTTGAGTTAACCTTTTCTGAAAGTGCTCTAGACGCTATTGCTAAAAAGGCCGTAGAGAGAAAAACTGGGGCACGCGGTTTACGTTCAATTATGGAAAATATTTTACTCAACCCTATGTTTGACCTCCCAGAAATGCATGGGATTGAAGAGGTTGTAATCAATCGGGAAGTAGCAGAAGATAGTGGAAAACCTTTGTTTATATACGCTGAACGCAAAAGCGAACTGGATAAACCAGCTTAATTTACAATATTGAGACTTGAATTTTCTTGGACGTAAGACAATTTAGTTCCAAGTGCTAAGAACAATTTGACCACGTTACGACAATAAAAAAAATATCAATTACAATTAAGGGTAATAATTCGTGACCAAGCAAATTAACACCTATCCAATTCTTCCTCTTCGCGACATCGTTGTGTTCCCCCACATGATTGTGCCTCTGTTCGTTGGTCGTGAGAAATCTGTGAGAGCTCTTGAAGACGTAATGGAGGATGATAAGCAAATTCTTTTGGTTGCTCAAAAAAATGCCGCTGATGACAATCCAAGTAAAGAGGATATTTACGATATAGGAACTGTTTCGACGGTATTACAGTTATTAAAATTACCCGATGGTACAGTTAAAGTTCTGGTTGAAGGATCACACCGCGCGCGGATAGCTCGCTACCACGACAATTCGGATTTCTTTCAGGCTGATGCCGAATTAATCCCCGAAAAAGATGCGGATACTACGAATGATGAGTGTATAGCTCTTTCTCGTTCTGTAATCAGTCAATTTGAACAATACATCAAATTAAATAAAAAAATTCCACCTGAGGTTCTAGTCTCTGTAAACGAGATTGAAGACCCGACCAAACTTGCTGATACAATTGCTTCGCACCTGGCATTAAAGATTTCTGAAAAGCAGGAATTGCTCGAGACAGCATCGGTCACAGATCGATTTGAGCGCGTCTACTCGTACATGGAAGCAGAGATTGGGGTACTACAGGTTGAGAAGAAAATCCGGAACCGCGTCAAACGCCAAATGGAAAAAACCCAAAGAGAATATTATCTAAATGAACAACTTAAAGCCATTCAGAAAGAATTAGGGGAGACAGACGACGGTCGTGATGAGACAACCGAAATTGAAGAAAAGATCACTAAGACAAAACTATCCAAAGAAGCAAAAGAGAAATCAATAGCCGAATTGAAGAAGCTTAAATCCATGTCTCCAATGTCTGCCGAGGCTACCGTACTTCGTAATTATCTCGATTGGATCCTAAGTATTCCGTGGAAAAAGCGTTCGCGTATAAAAAAGGATCTTAAAATTGCACAAGAAATCTTGGATGCCGACCACCATGGACTCGAAAAAGTTAAAGAACGGATAGTAGAGTATCTAGCGGTGCAAGCGCGAACTAATAAGGTTACCGGGCCAATTCTTTGTTTAGTTGGCCCCCCGGGTGTCGGGAAAACTTCTCTCGGGAAATCAGTCGCGCGTGCCACTGGACGGAACTTTGTTCGTATGTCTCTTGGTGGGGTGCGTGATGAATCAGAAATTCGCGGTCACCGTCGAACCTATATTGGTTCAATGCCTGGAAAAATCATTCAAGGGATGAAAAAGGCAAAATCGTCCAATCCTCTATTTTTATTGGATGAAGTTGACAAAATGGGGAGTGACTGGAGAGGTGATCCCGCTTCAGCTCTACTAGAAGTACTAGACCCAGAACAAAATAATGCATTCAATGATCATTACCTAGAAGTAGATTATGATCTCTCAGATGTAATGTTTTTAACAACGGCTAATACTTTGAATATGCCAGCTCCATTGCTTGACCGAATGGAAATTATACGACTTTCAGGCTATACTGAGGATGAGAAAATAGAAATCGCCAAACGCCATCTAATCCCAAAACAAATCGAGAAGCACGGTATAAAAGATGGCGAGTGGTCCATCTCGGACAAGGGTATCCGTGACATAATTCGCTACTACACTAAAGAATCTGGCGTAAGAAATCTTGAAAGAGAGCTTGCTAACCTTATCCGCAAAGCAGTCAAGGACATACTACTAAATAAAATAAAAAGTGTTAAGGTTACGAAAAGTAACATTGAAAAATATTTGGGAGTTAAACGGTTCCGTTTTGGTGAGATTGAGCAAAATGACCTTGTTGGAGTTACCACAGGACTTGCGTGGACTGAAGTAGGAGGCGAACTCCTAAATGTTGAGGCCGTAATGGTGCCTGGCAAAGGAAAAATGACCATTACCGGGAAACTCGGAGATGTCATGACCGAATCCATTCAAGCGGCTAAAAGCTTCGTACAATCAAGATGTATCGAATTTGGAATCGAACCTCCAACCTTCAACAAAAAAGATATCCATGTCCACGTGCCGGAAGGTGCCACTCCAAAAGATGGACCTTCGGCAGGCGTTGCAATGGTGACATCAATTGTTTCAATTTTAACTGGTATAAGCGTCAATAAAGAAGTCGCCATGACGGGAGAAGTTACCCTTCGAGGACGCATATTACCGATAGGTGGTCTTAAAGAAAAATTGCTTGCAGCTCATAGAGGTGGGATAAAGACTGTTTTGATCCCGAAGGATAACGAAAAAGATCTTCCTGACATACCTGAGAATGTAAAACGTGGCCTGAAAATTATACCTGTTTCCATCGTTGACCAAGTGCTTGAACTAGCACTAATCGCTCCGCTCACCCCAATAGAATGGGACGAAAAATCTGAGGTAGAGATTACGAATTCGCCCAACGATGGCGATGATGTTGAAGGTCTAGTAACGCACTAAAAAATTACCATTGTAATTTCAACTTAAAGCTTATCATCTCAGTAACCAGTTACGGACTTTATTTTATAAATAAATATAAAGCGAATAGCTGATTAAAATGTTACAGAAATAAAATTCGCGTCATTATCGTTTGGCTAAATAGTTAAAGTTATAACAAGTTAACATTAAACCTTAGCAACCGATTCGTTAGTTTTCTGCGCAATTAATTAAGAATAAACCAATATTATGGGTAAATTTGTAGGCCCTACTTGCTTTATATGAAAGACAATCTTTTTTTTTATTACAATGACTTACGGTGTTTTTCAGGACCATATATTAACCTTATAGCTTATTGGTGATTGACGAAGGAAAAATGCCATCGCTAGACTTATAGCAGAATAGTAACGTGGCTTGCCACATATTGTGTGGCTGTCACTTTCTTTTAACATGAAATTAATAGAGGGGGTTGACCCGTGAATAAGAATGATCTCGTTGCTTCCGTAGCCGGCAGTTCTGGTCTCTCCAAGGCCGATTCCGCAAAAGCTGTCGATAGTGTCTTCGACTCCATCACCAGTGCTCTACGAAGTGGAAGTGAAGTCCGTCTTGTCGGTTTTGGTACGTTCAGCGTAGCCAATCGTGCAGCAACCACAGGACGCAACCCACGCACAGGGGAGCCAATCCATATACCGGCTTCAAAACAACCGAAATTCAAAGCAGGTAAAGGATTAAAATCTGCAGTAAATTAAGAGACCTATTCTAGTAAATAATACCCGAGCCGACCGCCTAAAAGGTGGTCGGCTTTGTGCTACACTACTACACGCTTTTCCATTTCCTTGCCAAATTTGGGTTTGTAAGTAGTATACCTTGACTGAGGTTATGGGCGGTTAGCTCA
>PBLS01000040.1 GCA_002721825.1 Magnetovibrio sp. | reverse complement strand
TTCCAATAGCCTGATGCAGCATAGGGCGCCGATACTATTAACTCTCCTACAGTCTGCGCAGACAGTTCTTCACCATCGTCCCCTATGATACGTGATCGGCAGCCCGGTAATCTTAGGCCTATAGACCCGTTAAGACGAATTTCCCTATCTTCATCAAAATCAGCATGCGCGAAACCAGGGCACTCCATAGAACCGGCAGCAACCACAACTCGGCAATCAGCACCCTCCTCAAACTTTCGCGCTGCACTCATATCAGCCGCTGCAGTACCGACCCTGAGTGCCCGAAGCGATATGAGATTATAATCCGCTAGAGGTTCCTGCGCCAAACGAGACATAATTACAGGAACCGTAGTTGCCACAGTGATACCCAATTCTCCAATAATTCCAAGCAGAGCAGGCGCGTTATAAGTTTTCGGAAAAACAAACGTAGCGGGGATGGCGGCCGATACAAGCCAAACTAGAACACCAGCAGCACCTGACATCGGCGAAAAAATGCCGATAGTGTCATCTTTCGTAATTCCTAGGCGCTCACCAATAGATCGGCCAATACAAAGCTGCGCCGCTTCCGGCCACTCACAAAGCTTAGCAATTCCGCTCGTGCCACTGGATGCCGTGATAAGCGACACTTCGTCAAACGCGAAGGCACGCTCTGAAATTTCTTCTACAACACTTGGTTCTGGGACCGCATCAGTTAAAGTGGCCCATCCGAGCCAGCCGTCAAGACTTGGCGGATCAAGGATTACGCGCGGAATTTTAAAAGCGTCATCCATCCACAGTAATTCTTCGTCATTTAGTCCCTGCCGGGAAGTTATTAAAAGCGCGGGATCTGTCCGTGCACGAACATACGATAGTTCTTTTTGCCGCCATTGCATTGGCACAAAAACTCCGATTATGCCTGCTTTCTTAAGGGCAATACGCAAAACCATTTCACGACAACTTGACGACATCCGCACCAGAGCACGAGAATCCCTCGCTAGTCCCAATTTTATTAGATTGGCGGCGATATGATTAGAGACAACCTCTAACTCTGCCCAAGTGTACCCCTCGGCCTCATCGCGGCAGGCTATTGTATTCGAGAATCTCATTGCGAAAGACCGTAGGCTTCGTGCATGTGTCTCACGGGACCAATATCCCTCATCCAGGTAATGCTGCATGTCTGCGCCTGACAAAAGAGTCGGTTTCACGCCCTCTCCAAACTATCTGCCCTTATATATAGGTTTCCGCCCTTGGGCATATGCCTTTAGGCCCTCGCGACTATCGTCCGAAGCCATACAAATGGCATATAGCTTCTTTTCGTAGTCAATCCCGTTTTGCAGATCCATCTCAGTTGACTTTAGGACGGCATCACGTCCAGCAACAAAAGCCAGTGGCGCACGGGACGCTAGCGTGCGGGCTATCTCCTTTGCCCGCGCAAGCAGCGTGTCCAGCGGATGAATTTCGGTTACTAGTCCGATATCACACGCTTTCTTAGCATCCACATGTTCTCCCATAAGGATTATTTGCATCGCCCAACCTAGACCTACTAGGCGAGATAGACGCTGCGTACCTCCCGAACCTGGTATTTGGCCCAAAGTAATTTCCGGCTGAGCTAATCGTGCGGTATTGCTGGCAATTCGAATTGTACAACCAAGAGCTATCTCAAGCCCTGCTCCAAAACAATAACCGTTTATGGCAGCCACCGTCGGCTTGCCCAGACGTTCGATAGCCGTCGGGAGTTCTTTACGTAAATTTGAGCTTGGTCCCATCTCATTTTCGAGAGTGCGCTCACTCAATTCTGGAATATCCGCACCAGCGGAAAACGCTCTGTTCCCATCACCCGTTAAGACAATAGCCCGCACTTGATCGTTCGATTCAGCCAGCCTAGCACAATCCAAGAGATCGACTCGCATCTGATGATTGATAGCATTAAGTTTTTCCGGTCGACTTAAAGTAACGATCAGTAATTCGTCTTCAATTGTGGTAATAATGTTTTCGTAGGCCATATTCTCATTCGCCTCCCAGATACAATTTAGCACCAGGTTCTCAAAAATACTTCGCTCAGTGCGTTTATATTAACACGAGCATCGCAGTATGTAGTAACTCTATTTTACGACCCAATGTTCTCACCAACAAAATCTACGACCATTTGAAATGTTAAGGCGCTATCATAGTAACCAGCAATCATCTCTTGTCCTAACGAGACTTGATCTTTGCTGACACCAAAGCCATAACACTGGCATGTCTGAAATAAAATCCGATTACCCTTGGCTTCGCCCAATTGTCGATTATGGACCACCCGTAATTTTTTTTATCACATACTACATGACCAATTTATTCGTTGCGACAGCAGCAATTATGATCGCAACTATATTAGCTCTCATTCTCTCATACCTTACCGAACGTCGCCTCCCAATGATGCCTTTGATCACTGCAGGACTAGTCGGAGTATTTGGAGGGCTAACCCTCTGGCTAAATGACGAAACTTTCATCAAAATGAAGCCAACCATTATTCAATTTATTTTTGCTTCAGTTCTAATTGGTGGACTGCTGGCAAATCGTTTGTTTCTCAAATCTTTAATGGGAGGGGCTTGGCATATGACGGACGAAGGGTGGCGGATTTTAACATTGCGTTTCGCATTTTTCTTTTTTATTTGCGCAATTTTAAATGAAATAATTTGGCGAACACAGAGCACTGACTTATGGGTAAATTTCAAGGTTTTTGGTCTTTTGGGACTGACTGTTCTATTCATTCTTACCCAATTACCCGTTTTAAAACGGTTTTCTATCAAAGATAGTAGGGATAACCTGCGAAGTGATGATGCATGATAGTTTTACTCTCCTAAAGAGGCATTGCATTGCCATTCGGTACCAGGGTGGGTAAACATTGGCGTAATGTCATTCTGCTGCACCTTGCAATCAACTCGTGTGCTTCCTCAATATCTTCTTTGCTCATGTCCTTAGTAAGACTGGCCAAATTTTCGTTGGCAGCACCAGCATTCCTATCGCGTGCCAAGTCCCACCAAAAATAAGCCCGGGGGTAATTTTGCACTACGCCCTCACCAAGAAAGAAAAGTCTCCCAACATACAAAGGTGCCGTAGCATGACCACTCAACGCAGCCTCTATAAAATGGTAGCGAGCAGCATGCATATCGGGTGAACTTCCGCGCCCCTCATAAAACGCCCTTCCCGCCGCGTAATGTGCTAGTATGTTTCCACCGTGGGCAGCTTTTAAAAACCAGTGCAGAGCTTCTACATCGTCCTTATCGACTTCTATTCCATCTCGGTAAAAAACCCCCATATTATATTGCGCCTTAGTATCACCGTTAACGGCTAGAAAACTGATGTGACGCAATGCCGTTTTATAATCGCCCGCCTTAAGTGCTCGATAAGCGAGATCTGAGACACTGTTTTCAGCTTGGGAAACATGCGCACCTATCACCATAACCAGAAAAACAATTAGTAGCAGCAGTATCTTTTTCATTTTCTCCCTCGCCGTACTGACATACTGTCTATCTGCCATTGGGTCCTTACAAACCCTAACTAGCCGGTCCAATTTACCTCTAAACCATTACAATATTTCTAGCTGCGATGGCCCGCTTGGTGGCGGGAAAGCGGCATCTAGTAAGTCATAGTCCTCAGCCTTAAGGGTAATTTCTAAGGCCGCAATATTTTGGTCGATATGCTGATGCTTTACTGCTTTGGGAATAACCACTACATTTTCCTGAGCTAGCACCCATGCTAGTGCCACCTGTAAAGGTGTCACACCATGACGCGCTGCCAACTGTGCGAGTACCGGGAAATTATGCAGGCGCCCTTGTTCTAGTGGTGAATAGGCCATAACCGGGACACCGCGAGTTTTGCAAAGCGGAATTATATCCCATTCTGGTCCTCGACGGCTAAGATTATATAAAATTTGGTTGGTTGCTAACGCGCCCCCACCTTCACACTTGTACCATTCTTCCATGTCACGAGAGTCAAAATTCGATACACCAAAATTGCGAATTTTTCCCGACGACTGCAAAACTTGAAAGGCATGAAGTGTTTCCTGTAATGGCACAGAGCCGCGCCAGTGCAATAGATACAGCCCTATGGAAGCTACGCCGAGACGGCGTAAGCTGCGATTACAGGCTTGTATTACACCCTCAAAGTGCGCGTTGTTTGGGAGCACCTTGGAAACAATAAAAATTTCTTCTCGTTTAATGAGGTCTAAATCTTTAATTGCCGCACCAACAACCTCTTCAGCACCGCCATTAGCATACATTTCCGCAGTGTCTATAAGCCTAATTCCACGTTCCAACGCATAACGCACTGCACTAACTTCTTGTTCAAATTTTGATGAGGATTCTCCTAGGAACCAAGTGCCAAGTCCTAATACAGGCACATTTTCTCCGCCAGGCAATTTTACTTTTCGCATAGCTGGAGTCAATTTTGTGACAGGCCAAAGTTCGAGAACAACATTTTCACATAATAACCTTGAGGGAGTGACAAAACGTATTGAAAAGCAATCTTATAATCATT
Organism: Magnetovibrio sp.; assembly: GCA_002721825.1. Taxonomy (GTDB): domain Bacteria; phylum Pseudomonadota; class Alphaproteobacteria; order Rhodospirillales; family Casp-alpha2; genus TMED8. Next base: position 17,309 of record PBLS01000040.1, on the reverse strand, counting down.
TTCGTTATTTTGTCGGCGTGTTAAAACCCGAGTTACTAAACTAGCAAAATAATCTAGTCCAATTGAGTACAGTAGCGTGAATAATCCAGCACGGCAAACCAGCAAAAAATCGCAACACGGAGTTCCAATTTCAGCTAAATGGTTAGGTGGAGCCGGAGCACTTCCGTTTATTGTGCTCTCCTCCCTAAGTTTTTACGTCGAGACACCATTAGTAGAGCGAACTATTTTCGCACTTATCATCTACGGTGCTGTTATTCTCTCATTTCTTGGGGGGATACACTGGGGTCTAGCAATTTCTACGCCGGGATTGTCACGTAATAAAACGAAGTTGTTCTTGTTCCTGTTAATAAGTGTTTTTCCCCCTCTGATTGGATGGTTAGCTCTCCTACTAACAGTGCCAGCCGGATTAATGGTTTTAGGAATAGCGTTCCTCGCAATGCTACTCTACGATTGGATTGCCTTACGTAAAGGCTTGACACCGAAGTGGTACCTGAAGCTGAGGGGGCCGCTAACGGTATTCGCTAGTGGTTCTTCAATGCTTATGGCGGTTATTCAATTCTATCAATCATGAACCAAACAATTTTCCTCTAAAGACAACAACTCCATAAAAAGGTCATTCAGAATAATCACAATATTAAATTGAATATCGGCAAAAATAAGATCACCCTGTATGTGTTCGGATTATGGCTCTTACAAAGCCTTATTGTCATCTCGTAATATTGCGTCTTTCCCAGCAAGACGACCCGTTACTACCCCCCGCATAACCGACGTCGATCCAGTGTAGGTTCTATAATCTATGCCAGCAACTTCGCCGGCAGCGTAAAGACCAGGTATTATATCTCCTTCTGTATTAACCACCCTTGCCCGACTATCGATTTTTAACCCCCCAAAAGTGAAGCAGTTTGAACAAATAATCGGCCATGCCTTGAAAGGTGGAAGAGAAATCGGACGCGCCCAATTTGATTTTATAGGATCGAGGCCCTTTGTAGCCAACCCATCTAAGACCATCGGATCAAAACCGTTCTGATTTGGGCATGCGCTATTATATTTATCCACGGTATCGTTCAACTGCGCTACTGGGACATTCATTAGTTTCGCTAACGCATCTAACGTCTCCGCCAATAGAGGTGGAACCGTAGAACGCACAGTAACAGACCAATTTTTTACGTCTTCAAGACTTTTATCAAAAACCGCAAAGGCAATTCCCCCTCTTTGCGCCATTATTGTTCTTGTTAGAGATTCGTATGTAGAATCCACCATGTTGAACCCTTCATCGGTAAAACGTTCTCCCGCATCATTGATTAAGATACCGTAAGAATAATTCAATACGACAGGCTCCGTATCAGTTGCACGTGGATCTACAGGCTGTGCATGGAAGCTACCAAAATCCCCGCAAGGTGCTGCTCCTATATCAAGCGCCATCCTTATACCTTCCCCTCGGTTATAATGCCCACCGCGACTAACCGGACGAACAAACTGAGCTTGAGGGCCTATATAATGGCTAAGCATTTCTGGATTTCCTTGAAATCCTCCGCATGAAAGGATTACGCTGCCACCGATTGCCTCGAAGGGCGTGTTCCCTGCTGATACACCTTTCACGCCGACGACATGACCACATTCATTGGTGATAAGTTCCCGCGCCGCCGTCTCATAAAAAACGCTAATCTTATTCGTATGTGTATCAACATAGTTTCCCAATGCGTCCACTAACGCTAGGCCTCCGCCCACTGGCGCCATGCGGGTAGTCGATTGGCTTAAAAAATATGTTGGTAAAAAATCAAACTTAACACCAAACTCACCCAACCAGCTCAAGCATTTTGGCGCTTCTTGCGCCAACGTGTTTATTAGATCAGGATCTACAACTCCTAGAGAACGAAGAACTCGAGGCTGATTGTCCCTCTCTAATACAGCATCTTTCACTATTCCGGGGTCTGGCCAACCTCCGGAGTTCTCCGAGAACCGGTTCTGGAAATCATCAGAGACAGCGTCATGGTTTTTCATTCTCCAAAGACTCTCCGTATAGCGGGTATTCCCGCCCCGCTCGTCTAATGGTGCACGTTCCAGGATTGCAACTGTCGCTCCATTTTGATGAGCCGTTACGGCGGCAGACAACCCAGCAATAACAAACCCCACTACCACAACATCAAAAGTCTCTTTGCGTGTCTGCAAAATTTTCTCCCATAATACATCAACAATATTGTTAGACATTTCTGTCGTCTACACGTTCTCAGCAGACCTACAACTGCAATCCGCAGGCTATGTCCAAAACTTAGTCATCAGAGATAAACCTGTCCTTCCATAATCCGTCGCGCTGTTCGCCCAAGAGTTGCCCGCGTTGTAATATATTCATTGCCCTGCAACTCTACGCTAGCTTCAGTTTGTATAACACCTGCCGGATGACCAAAACGGATGTCAAGATTGCCGATCGTTTCTGGTCTACATACCTCGTTGACAATTGTGCCTGGAATGCGACTTGCGACACCCGTACAAACCGTACTGGTACCCGCATAGGTTTTGTGCATCTGTTGCATGAACATTAAGCGGGAGAGAAAATCACTTTCCTCGGCCTTAACAGTGCAACAGCCAATTACATTTTTGTACTCCTGCGGCTCTGAAACCATTGCGATAAATGGAGTAGCGGGACTCGATGAATGCGCGGCCGTAGGGTCATCAATCATACCCATAGCCACGCCAGCGTGGGCCCTTATTTTCTCCAGCATATTACATAATCGATCGTTGGTATCAATTTCGTCAGCAGTCTCGGAACCCTTCATACCGAGATCAGATGCACGAACAAAGACGTGTGCATTACCAATATCAACCATCGAGACTTCTAGCGTTCCAATACCGGGCACATTTAATTGATCTCGTGAGTTTCCGGTAGGTAAAAGCGCTCCTGTACTTGCCCCCGCAGTATCTGAAAAGTCGACCTGAATTTTTGCGCCGGTCCCGGGGACGCCAGGGATTATATAATCACCGGCCTCTATGGGGCGACCATCCTTAACGGGGACCTCAACGTAGAGCATTCTTTGTAAATTGGTATTATAAATACGCACCCGGGTAACGGGCTCTATAATTTCAACTAATTTTTCCCAGATCGCATACAAACCGACCCCTGAAGTTAGATTTCCACACAGAGAACAAAGATCGACATGTGGCTCATCTATTTCGACTTGTCCGAACGTATATGAAATATTGGCATTCTTCGCGCCCAGCGCGTCCGCAGGCGGCACACCAATTATACAAACCTTACTGGTGAGTGGATCAGCTCCCCCCAATCCGTCAATCTGGCGTTTATCGGGCGAACCAAAAATTTTTAAAATGATTTTTTCACGATCGATTTCCTCCTTCGGCAACTCGTTTTCATGTAAATAGATACCTTTGCTGGTACCACCCCGCAAAATAACGGCACGTATTTTATCCATCATAAGAGGGTTCCTTTATTGGTATCTTCTCGGTTGCTTCGTTGATATTTTTATCACTTTTGCTCTCAAGCGAATACTCGTTGCTGTGAATAAATTTTCGCCTCGAAATAAGCTCATGTAAAGCATTGACGTAACATCGCTGGGGAAGGAACATGGTTGCGGAGGAGTTTTCCCATGCCCCATCACCCTGACGGTATTAACGCCCCCCGATTTACCGGCATTCCCACCTTCATGCGTGTCCCATTTGTCGAAGAGATTAAGGACTTGGATATTGCCATGGTCGGGGTCCCCTATGACGGCGGCGTCACTAACAGGCCAGGAGCTCGGCATGGCCCTCGAGAAATGCGCAACCAATCAAGTCTCATGCGCGGTATTCACCATGTCTCACGGATCAACCCTTTCGATGCCTGCCGAGTAGCAGACGTAGGCGACGTACCTTTTAAAGAATCGCACATTCCAGACCGAGCTATGGAAGAGATCGAAACTTTCTATAGAGAAATCCATGCCGCTAATGCTCTGCCCCTCACAGCGGGAGGGGATCATTCCATCACATATCCAATTTTTCGGGGAATCGCTAGCGCAAAGGCCCCTTTGAGCATGATCCATATTGACGCTCATACGGACACCTGGGACTCGTGGCAAGGTAACAAATTCAATCATGGCGCGCCTTTCAGGCGTGCCGTAGAGGATGGAGTACTAGACCCAAAACAAACCATACAGATCGGAATTCGGGGTCCGCAAAACGTCTCTGATGGTTGGGATTTCTCCCTTGAAAGCGGCATGCGGGTGATTTTTATGGAAGAGTTCACGGAAATGGGAGTCAATAACGTGATCACAGAAGCCCGTCGAGTAGTCGGCGACAGTCCCACCTATATCTCTTTTGATGTAGATGGCCTCGACCCTGTCTATGCCCCCGGCACTGGAACGCCGGAAATCGGCGGCATTACAACTATAGAAGCCCAAAAACTGCTCCGTGGCCTGCGCGGTCTCAATCTGATAGGTGGGGATGTAGTAGAAGTTGCCCCCCCTTTTGATCCCTCGGGCAACACAGCAATGGTCGGTGCAACTATGATGTATGAAATACTGTGTTTACTATCCGAAGCGATAACAGTGCGCGCCTAGGCGCAAGCTAAATTCATGTCATTTTGCATTCAACACAGAAAGGATCAATTTCTTACGGTCATTCCATCGGCAAGGGATCGACGATAAGCCATCGAAGCTGGTATCAGTCCAGTCGTAGCGGCTGCTCCCATAACCATACCTAGGATCAACCATTCCCGGAATGTTGGAAGAGCTATAGGCATAAATAAACCGAGATGGTATTCGATCACCGGTTGAAGGCTCGCCATTCCTACATAAAAAAACAACAAGCCTATTCCGCAACCAGCACCCGTAATTGAAATTGCTTCTACCACAAACATCGCACCCACATGCTGGGGGCGGGCACCAACCCCGCGTAAAATAGCCATTTCCCGGCGCCGTTCATTGAGACTGGTAAGCAGCATCGTTAACATTCCAAGCAGGCCACCTATCACAACCAATATTGATACTGCGCGAAGAGCAGCCTCAGCAGTACTCATCAGCCGCCACAATTCCTGAAGTGCGACACCAGGCAAAATGGCGAGAAGTGGTTCACCTCGGTATTCGTTAATATCTCGAAGAACTCTAAACGCGCCTAACCGCGAGTGCAATCCTACCATAAAGGCAGTAATAGATCGCGGCGTCAAATCCATCTTCCGAGTTGCATCAGCATCAATAGCCATACCGGGAACCCGCGCACCCCCCTTCCAATCAATATGAATAGCTGTAATACCATCGAGGCTCACATGCACGGTACGATCCACGGGTGTTCCAGTCCGCTCCAGAATACCTGTAACGCGAAATGGCTTGTCCTTATGCGTAGAAAAACGTCCCTTGCCAAGACCGTGGTCAATAACAATTTTCTGATCTAACTTATAGCCTAGTTCTTCCGCTACTTCTGCGCCGAGAACTGTGTCGAAAACATCATCAAAAGGTCGTCCAGCCTCAAACCTCAACATCCGCTTTTGGCCATAACGATAATGACGGAAATAACCTTCACTAGTCCCCATAACGCGGAACCCCTTATGTGAATCGCCCAAAGAAATAGGAATAGCCCACTTAACGTCTTTACGGCCGGCAATAGTACGATAGCTGTTCCAGGAGATGTTATTTGTTGCATTGCCAATGCGGAAAACAGAATAAAGTAATAGCTGGACGGAACCACTTCGGGCTCCAACAATAAGGTCTGTTCCAGAAATGGTATTCGTAAAGCTATGTTTAGCATCGTGACGTACTTTTTCTACACCGAGAATCAACATCACGCTGACGGCAACGCCAAAAACAGTAAGAGCTGCAGTTAGCCTTCTATTTAAAAGGCTACGTAATGATAAACTAACGATTGAGCCAATAGACGTCACTCCTAGTGCACCTTATTGATATCGGTTAGCTTGATACGGCGATCAAATTGGTCAGCTAAACTTGGATCATGGCTGATAAATACGAGCGTCGCACCAGTATCTGCTATCTCGTCGAAGAGAAGTTTTATAAAGACCCGCCGAACATCGTGATCGAGTGCAGATGTTGGTTCGTCAGCAATTATTAGTTCCGGGGATCCAATTAGAGACCTTGCCGCAGCGACACGCTGTTGTTGTCCTATGCTCAACTCGAATGCTGGAGAATGCATAATGGCAGCTTCGTTCAGTTGCATTCGCATAAGTAACCGCAACGCTTCTTCTTCAGTATTACTGGACTTACTTGCCGCTAAAGCGTGCCGACGTCGAGAAAAACGGCAAGCTAGTTTAACATTTTCTAGTGGCGAAAGATACGGGATCAGATTGAACATCTGAAAAATAATTCCAATATGATCCGCTCGAAACGCATCTCGCGCCCTACTTTTAAGTCGTGTCAGATCTGTTCCATTGACTTGAACAATGCCAACTTCAGGTAGCGCGACGCCGCCTAATATATTGAGAAGCGTGGTTTTCCCGCTACCACTAGGGCCCTCGAGGAAAACTCGTTCTCCCACATTTACGTTGAGTTTTTGTATGTCAAGTACGAGAGGTGCGTCACTACCCCACCGAAAACGAACATTACCCAATTCGATCATTGTACCACACACCTGACCGGACTCACCAATCCGTTTGTATCAGAATGTCAGGCTTGACGACTTCGCTGTCAACTCTGCGGCACCCTGTCCTTTAGGGGTTATCCATTTTGCCTCGAGCTCATAGGCAGAAGGGAACACCTTAAAAAAACCTAATTTTGCACCCATCAACTGTTTTGGGTTGTCACAATGGAAGTGATAATGAGCAACGAATTCTGAATGAACTTCTTTGTGATCATCCTTATCTTTCGCTTCATGCTCATGTTTATGACCGCCACTATGGTTATCTTTTTTGTCTCCAAGCAACCCCGAAGAAATTTCTACGTCCTCAACCCGACATTTACCGTCAGGTGACAAAACTATGATACCCTTTACATCACGAAGAGTATCTGCACCTGCAATCACTGCCTGCTTTTCCCTCTCAGATGATGGGGGATGTTCAAACCCTACAACATCCGCCCCCGGCACAACCAATTCAATTTCTACATCGTGTCCTTCAACCGCGACAGAAAGCGACCCAACGCCATGCTCATGTGCGCGCTCCGCACCCTCTAATGGTGCTGCAAAAACCAATGATAAGACCAGCATTGAAAGAAAACAGTTTTGATTATTAATGAGAGAAAGTTTCATATCGCATTTCCATAAAATTACATTTTGTAATGTTATATAATTACGATATTTTTTGTCAATATAAACGTTAGCGTTACCTGATCTCAATAACCAAATTAAGGTTGGCTAACTATTGTTTCCAAGGCTCCTAGACGATTCTGTCTAGTATGAGATATTTTTTAGGCCTAAATAAACTAGCGATGAATGCGAATCCCTCAGGCCTTGATCATATAAGTTGGGGGCCATTATATTTTAGCTACATGCTACTCCTCATAGGACTCTATTTTTACCCCATCGAGAGTGTAGGCCGTGTCCACATCAGCACTCCCATCCACAAAAGAAAGTGACTTATTCATCGATTCTACCTTCATACGACCAGTTACCCAAACCGGCTCATAAATACTTTTAATTGTATGAGCATCTTTTAAGCTCACGTATACAGTCTGATTGGCAGGCGGTGGCGGCACATGGATACAAGCTCCTACATATGGAACTAAAAGCAATTCCTTAACGCCTTTGTCATTATGCTCAAGCGGTAAAGCATAACCGGGAATACGAACTATCTTGTTATCAAGTTCCGCGTTGGTTAGTTGATTCCGGCGCGCTAACTCTCCTTCCAGACTCAAATAAGCGGCCACCAATTGATCCACATCTAATCCCTGTCTCTCCATTTTTTGGCGAAGTTCAATTCGAATCTCACGGGTTTCATCGACATCCGAACTATTCCCTCCACTTTGCAAATCCGTAACGCCAACAAAAATTTCCAAGTCCATTAGTTGCTCTGAAGTCAGTGTCATAAAAGGATTGTCTAATGGCGCTACATCGGGAAGCAAGTTATCCCAATCTATTGTTCGTACAATTTCGTTAGCGTAAGTCGGGGCGACTATTATCAAAGCTAAAACAAGAGCGGTAACACGAATTATCATTATCTAATTCTCTCTATACTTCTCTATACTAACGACACTTGTTCTTCGGGTTTCTCGCAATAACGTCCATGATCTTAGCTAACTCATCCGAATTATTATTAAGTTTTGCGCAAACGTTTGAGTTTGAAACCGTATCTTTGCAATGGTCAAATTAAAAAATAATCGCGTTTAGCCAGAGCGTCTAATGAGTAAATATAATCTTTGCATTTTTATTCATTTAAAATTAAGGAGACAAGTTCCCGATGCTTATCAAAAATTACACTATACTGCCTATCTTCCTGCTTGTACTCTCCTGGCCAACAAGTGCATCAGAAAATGTAATTCTTGCGCGTATAACTAACATGCAAAAAGCTGACAGCGACATGACAAAAATCAGAAAAAGTACTTCAAACTCTAACTATCAGCAAGCTCGTGAGGCCGCTGAATCTATTAAAAATTGGGCAAATATAATGTTAGACTATTTTCCTAAAGGCTCTGGCGCTTCAATTAATAACCAATCCACAGCTAGCAGCCAAATTTGGGAGAATTTAGAGTTGTTTAAATATTTTATTGAAAACAAACAAAAAGGTGCCAACCACATGCTTTTTGCTGCCGAGAATGAAAATAAGCAGGCGTTAATAAAAGCTTTTAATGCAACTCGAGAAGCTTGCAACGCCTGTCACGAAGAATTCCGCAACTAAATTAAATAAATTAGTTACAAATGACTCTGGCTAATTAGCTAAGTCGCAATCGGGTATCAAAATACTTTTTGAGTTATAGTAAGGTTAAGTGGTTGTAGACTTCATATAACCAACCATAAAATTCCGAGTATATTCCGCCCATCCTATAGTCGGTTGTATCTCTTCAATGCTTTTGGTATGGAATCGTCACTGGATACATGGCGGCAATCTACCCACTGTAAAATAGGCTTAGCAGCCCTAGCAATATCCACCCGTGGTGAATGAACACGAGGTAAAATACGTGATATATACTGAAACTAATGCCAATCGATGCAGCTTTGTTCTCACTCTAATTGGCGTACTCGTCCTCACTTCCGAGACCCTATTGTTACGGCTAATCAATATTGACCCCTGGACAATGAATTTCTGGCGAGGCTTGATGATGGCTATTGGACTAGTGGTTGCCTATTCTCTCATCCAACGCGGCAAAATACGAAACGAAATAGCTCAAATTGGTATTGCCGGTATAGCTCTCGCTATCGTCTTTGCATTAAATTCCATCACCTTCGTTTTTGCTGTAAATCATACAAAAGTTGCAAACGTTCTCATTATACTAGCTTCAACCCCACTCATGGCCGCGCTGCTATCGGTAATCATCCTTAAAGAAAACGTTCCAAAATCCACATGGGCTGCAATCATAGCCGGAATGACAGGGGTAATATTCGTAACCGGAGACGGCTTACGATCAGGGGTTTGGCTTGGCGAAATATTTGCATTTATTTCCGCATTAACACTTGCTGTAACTTTCATCATTATCAACCGCAACAAGCATTTAAGCATGATCCCAGCAGCTGTATTCGGTGCTGCAATTTCAGCAATCATTGTCGCCCCATTTGCGAGCCCCATGTCTATCATCTCAACAAATTGGGAACTTTTATTTTTATTGGGTTTCATTGTCTTACCGTTGTCTTTTGGTCTTATAACACACGGACTGCGCACCGTTCCTGCTCCTGAAGTGGCGTTATTGATGCTACTTGAAACGGTCCTGGGGCCACTTTGGGTATGGATAGCAATTAACGAAATGCCAACCAAGAATACCTTTATCGGTGGAATAGTTATAATATCTGCAGTAGCGTTACAGTCCGCATGGCGGTTCAGACCATCACGCTCAAATATTAGTCTGGATTAAATTGCCTTGTCTTCAATATCATTCGTTGCGCAGTGTAAAATATATGGGACTAAGACTTTGATTTATGGCACCTGTAAAGCTAACAGTTTAAAACCTATAGCAAAACGTAACCCCCATCCGCGATTAGCGTCTCGCCAATTACATACGATGCCATATCGGACGCTAGCATCATGGCTAGTTTAGCCATTTCATCAGGATTCCCGTAACGTCCGACTGGAATATGCTTCAATCCTTCGGAACGTTGTTCGTCTGTGGCAAGCAAAGGTGCCGTCATCGGTGTGAACGTGCGTCCGGGTGCCAAAGCCACAACTCTTACACCATAAGGTGCCCATTCTGCGGCAACACTCTTGGTAAATTGAACGATGCCCGCCTTAGCGGCAGCATATGCGGCCCTTGTTGCGGCGCCATGAAATGCTAGTTGGGAAGCCGTGTTAACTATAACACCTGTACCTCGCTTAACCATAGCTTCACCAATATAACGCGCCAGCAGAATGGGGCCTATCAAATCGATAGTAATAATTTTCTGTATTATTTCCGGCGATTGCTCCAAAAACGGACCGACGTGATTTATCCCAGCGTTGTTACAGAATATGTCCACGGGCCCTACAGAAGCTGCTAACTTTTCAATAGAGGAAGCATCACTTTGGTCATACTGGTAAACCGATACGTTAGGGCCCAATCCTTCAGCTTTGATTTTCAATCTGTCAATTTCGATGTCCGCTACTATTAAATCCCCGCCGTGAGCAGAAAAGTTCTCAGCTATTGCCAATCCAATACCGCTACCAGCACCAGTCACAAGTACGCGCCTACCTGTAAAATCTAACTCTCTGCTCTCATTCAAAACCATTCTCCACAAATAATATCCAAAAAACACCTTTTAGGAGAGTAGCATATTATATTGTACTACAATGGTGACAGAAATTTTCCGTAGCATAAACTATCTATAGGCGGACTAACATAGCTTAGAATACAATAAAACTTTGATGGCCCAAGATTTATTGGACGAAGGTTGTCTTTTTTAATTCGCATTTTAGTATGTTACGCGTAACCTGGAACGCGCATCAATTTGATAGGATGTGTTATGACAAATTGGGCCATTCAGAAGTTCAATATACCATCCGCCTGGAAGGCAAACGACTATAGTGAAAAAGACTCCTTCGCGGTTGATCTACAGCCGTATCATATTGATGCGTTGGAAGAGCAGCTTTCCCGCTTCAAGAAGCCAGGCAACAATCATAAGGATATAAATGTTAAAACTTTTCCTCTAAGTGGGATCGCACCTGACATTGCCAGCTGGCGAAACATAGTCCGCGAGAAACGCGGCATGATAATGCTCCGAGGGTTCCCTGTCGAACGTATTCCGATTGAAGATCTACGGCTCATGTACCTGGGTTTAGGCACTCATTTTGGACGCCCCGTCTCGCAGAGTAATATGGGTGATCTAGTTGGTGACGTAATTAATATCGGGGACAAGGATCGAAATGAGCGCGCTTACCGGAACAGTCGCGAACTGACCCCGCATACTGATCGCGCGGATCATATTGCTATGCTCTGTATACGGCCTGCTATGGCTGGAGGATTCAGCAGATACGCAAGCGCGATAACTATCCATAATATTATGTTAGAAGAGCGACCAGACCTACTATCTCTTTTATATAACGGATTTTATCTTCACCGATTTGGAGAGCAGCCCCCAGGTGAGCCAACCGTAACTACTGAACGCATTCCGGTATTCTCCGTTTTAGATAATGTGCCATCGGTAATTTTCATTCGTGGCTATATTGATCTCGCTGTAGAAGAGGGCCACGTTACTTTGACTGCTCCAGAAATAGAGGCTCTTGATTATTTCGAAGAACTATCAAACCGACCTGATATCCGTATAGATTTTTTGATGGAACCCGGTGAACTTTTGTTTGTGAACAATTGCCTTATTCTGCATTCCCGAGCTGCGTTTGAAGATTCTACTAACCCTGCATTGCGACGCCATCTGCTCAGGCTATGGCTCCGAGAAGATAATAGACCCGCTAGCAAAGGAGTGCTTTTGCATAAAGGAAAAGCAGGCATAGAAAAGCAAGATGGGAAGGGAACCTATTACGCACGCTAAATCTCTCAAAGCCCGCGTTATATTGTAAACAACGACCGATGACAGAGAACCATCTTTAAATATCAAGTAACGACGATTACAAATATCTCTCGTGCGAAAAACAACCTATAAAAATCGGTAGAAAGAGTTAGCCCGTTCCAGGCGGGACCCATCTGATTATAAACAAATAGACGATAGCAGAAGCAAACATAATCAAGCTGTATATGCCTCCCGGCACCATCATAGTTGTGTTTCCGATTAAGGTAGCAGCGACGAAGATCGCCAAAGTGCCGTTTTGCAAACCACACTCCAAGGTGATAGCAATTTGTTGACGGTTTCCCAGACCAGTAGCCCTCGAAAGGATAGCGGCGAGTACCATCATCGTCAGATTTAAAACCAATGTAAGGGGCCCGGCTTGTTTGAAATATTCGACAACATTTTCTCTCTCAGCCAAAACGGCTCCAATTATTATCAGCACGAAGAGTACAGAAGCGATTAGGCGAGCCGAGCGTTCAAATTTTTTCGCAAAATTAGGCGTAATTTGTTTCACGATCATTCCGGTTATAACCGGCACGGTAGTGATTGCGAAGACTCCAGGGACAGTTTGGGTGATAGAAAGCTGAGGTGCAGTTGCCGCATCCATAAAATAACTGATGGAAAAACCGACAACGAATGGAAGCGTAAAAACTGCTAACAAACTGATGATAGCCGTGAGGGACACTGACAACGCGGTATCACCTCGTGCGAGGTAGGTCAGCAAATTAGAAGTTACTCCACCGGGACAGGCTGCGATAATCATAACTCCTACCGCTAATACGGGGTCAATAGGCCAGACGGAAAGGATGCCAAATGCAACCATTGGTAGTAACAAAAGTTGGCTAATTGTGCCTATTACGAAATCTTTTGGTTGTAGAAAGACGCGCTTAAAATCCCCCGCCGTTAGCTCTAAACCCACAGAGAACATAATGAATGCAAGGGATAGGGGTAAAATTATTTGAGTAATCATATTTGCATCTTACATAGGGTCATTGCGCGTTGATAATACTATCTAGACAATAGTACCCGCTAGCAACGCTTTTAGTTATAATGGGAGAAGCACAGGGATGAGTTGGAGTATTATTCATGCGTAACGATAAATTAATCTTGTTTGTGATAGTCGCACTGCTAACGGTAACAATTCCCGTCAAAAACCTTGTCGTTGCTAACGATAAATTTACTCCAACCGAAGACGATATAAACACCTGGCGTTATGGCGCATTAATTTTACCTCAAAGTGCCCTAGCGCCCGGCGCTCCAGCAAATGCCTCACACCTGCTTAAAAATGTCGAAACTTGGGCGGAAGATACAGCAAAATACCTGAAACCCGATGTAAAAATACCGATTGTCTTATACCTTCATAGTTGTGGTGGGAACGATCATTATCGCTGGTCGGAAACTTTGTCAGAATGGGGCTTTGGAGTTATTGCTCCAAACAGTTTTGCAAGAGATGGACGTCGAAAGCATTGCGGAACAATGCCCGGTGCAAAGCTCTTTAACATGCGAATGTCTGAGTTATATTATGCATTATCTCAAATAAAAAAGACGGATTGGATAGACCAGACCCGTTTAATATTAATGGGGCACAGTGAGGGCTCCTTTTTTCCTCCCGCCTATTCAGACGAGGACTTCACCGCTCACATTATCCTCGCCGGAAACTGTCGCTTCTCTCATCTAGGTCCGGCACCATGCTGCGCGCCAGGACACTCGAAAGCTCCTAAACACATAGCAGTGTTAAACATTATTGGTGACGGCGACGAATGGAATGAATGGGCTTGTCATGCAACCCACAAACTACGTGGGTCCCGCTTCGTAAAACTCAAAAATCATGGCCATGACATTTCTAACACTCACCCAAAAGCCGTAGAAATAATGGCTAAATTTCTTGAAACGTGCTGTGGGAAAAAGAAAATTAAAAATTCGACTGAGGGCTTAGACCCGTTCGTTTCCGCAAAAAAACTATTTGATGAGCTTGGCGGAATGGCAACCATCGACGTCCAGTTGCGTGCAGACGAAGCTGCATCAAAAGGTGATTTAGAGGGTAGAGATTTCTGGCTGGCTGTTCTTAAAGAAGTAGAAAAAATGGTAGAGTAGATAAGCGCGCAAAGTAAAGACGATCTGAAACAAAAAAGATCTGAAAGAGCGCACACGGCTTATTAATCACGCTGCGGAGTAAATAATGAGCTACACAAACAGTCGGGTTGCTGATTATACTTATTTCATGTGTCTTTTAAAAAACTCTATAGTTCGTTTATGCGCATCCTTATCAACCTCTTCATTATATGGCCATTTAGTGCTATCTTTGCGGTCCCACGCATGATCAGCACCAGGATAAACATGTGTCTCTAGGTTGCCTCCTTTGCCTTTAATTTTGTCCCACGCCTTTGAAACAAATACCATTTTCTGTGTGTGATCTTTATCACCGTGTAGCGCGAGGGTTGGCGAACTGGTATTAGAGAAATAATCCATTGGATACGGGTTAGTGAAAGAACGCCCAAAGTTAGCCTTCCAAACGCCATAATGGGACACTCCAGCATTAACCTGCGAGGTTCCAGTTAAATAGCAAACCCAAAACCCTCCATTAGAAAACCCAACCGCAAAGGTATTTTTAGAATCAATCTTTGGATCCTTTTTGGCAAGCTCGACAATTTCAGATAGCTCTTTTTCAATATTTTCCCGGTAAGTGCTAAAGGTTTTCATCCGTGTTTTTGGCGTCAAACCATGTCGTCTAAAAAAATCAGGCGCGTAAACAGCCATTCCGTCGTCAACATAACGTTGAATAAGATGTTTTACTGTTTTGAAACCGCCACTCGTATGAAGGGCAATGACTAGGGGAAATGGTCCCGAGCCACTTGGATAATGCTTTTCGTGGTAAATCGGTTCGGCTCTAACTGGGCTAATTGCTAGCACCAACCAGCAAAGCAGAACTGCAACATTGAATAACTTCATTTCATAACTCTCACTATTAGTACAAAGAGAACTATCCAACAGTAATGTTATAACCGGTGTTGCGATAATTCAACTTTTAAGCATGCCGCTATATGAAAAATGCGGGTTATGCGCACCCATATTTGGGCCTATACTCTCCAATGGTTAATCACCATTATTCCGCTTATCCTAATTTGTTTAGTGACCTCTCTGCGGACAACCTAATGTCTGGGCACCGTAACAACTTTAGAGTAACCTGGCTGAAGATGGATCCTAATAACACAACCGAGAACAATGCATAGGGGAGCCACAAAATGCCCTTAATCGAGAACGGACTTGTCACTATTCACTACCAGGAGGCCGGTTCTGGATTTCCGCAATGCCAACGAGGGCCGCACGCGAGGTCCCTTAGAGATTGATCGCACCTGGGACGCGTTCAACGACGACCAACTGTAACTCATGAACCATCTCGGCTTCAAACAATTCCTCGTTATGGGTTTCTGTATCGGCGGACCGATGATCTGGAATTTGTTAAAACGCGCTGGAGACCAGGTCACTGTTGCCGTGTTAGTACATCCGAGCGGCTACACCTCAAGCCATCCAAATATTTTCGTTGAGCTTAATATGCTTGGCTGGGCTCCCCGGTTTATGGAACAAAGGCCCGAAATTACTGAGGCCATGATTGCGGAATATCTCGATAATATGTACACCAAACGAGCTGATTTCGTTTTTACCGTTGACCGAGAATTTGTACGTAACTGCCAACCCTCTGTGCTAATTCTCCCTGACGATATCCCCCCACACCCTTACCTAACAGCGATGGAAACAGCTTTTCTGGCGCCCAATGCCCAGGTAAGTCTTTATCCTTGGAAAGAGAACGACCGAAAGATCTCACTTGCGCTAAACCACATCCGGAGCTTTTTGGGTACAAATACGCCCAATTGACCCAAGTTTACAGGCAACGTACTCTAGTTCACTATGTGAAGAAGAGCTAGAAGGTCATTAAGGGTTTGCTCTCCAGATAATAGAGAAAGCAATATGTCTTCGCCTAGTCATAACAAAGGCCTACACTCTGTTGAGCCCCTCCACCCTGAAGTCGGTGCAGAGATTCGCGGAGTCGATTTGGCGAGCCACCTTGATCGCAGTACGATAGACCTTCTCCACACCCTTTGGATGAAGTATCTCGTGCTAGTCTTCCCAGATCAATCCATCACGGATGAACAGCACATCTGTTTCGGTCGAAAATTTGGTGACCTAGAAGAGCACCCGTCACGCGCCCACCGTTCATCCCTCAACAAGGAAATTTATCGCGTATCCAATGTGGATGAAACTGGAAACATCATTCCCTCTAACGAAACAGCCTGGCAGTACATCAATCTGTCTTGGCTCTGGCACACGGACAGTTCTTTCCGGAAAATCCCATCCAAAGGATCAATCCTCCACGGGATTCAGACAACAAAAAAAGGCGGGCACACCCGATACGCAAACATGTACGCCGCTTACGAAGGATTGCCCAAAAACAAAAGAAAACAGATCGACAACCTCTGGGTAATCCACGATCACGACTTCATAATTAAGCAATCTGCGGAACTTTCAAATAAGCCGGATAAGGGCGACTACGAAGCTTTACCACCAGTACGTCATCCGCTAGTTCAAATTCACCCGATAACAGGGAGGCGAAGCTTGTTTCTCTCGCCACATACAATGGTTGGTATTGAAGGTATGGCAGATATGAAGGGGCGGGACCTTCTTGACGAACTTATTGTTCACACTGTTAACCCGAAATATGTCTACACACATGTCTGGACTAACGACGACGTCTTAATGTGGGATAATCGCTGCACGATGCATTCGGTAGAACCATTTGACAATTTGAATATTCGTCGTGTAATGCACCGCGTAACACTCGTCGGCGAAAACTATCCGATTCCGGCTCGACAAAACAAATAATCATTTTTGCCTAGTTTAAATGCCTAGAATTGATGTTACTAAAATCTCCGACTATTTTTGTTTAATTGAATAAGGATAGCCATCATGGAAATTCGCAAGACAATGCTCATAAAAGAAACAACCCTTACAGATGGGAATTGGAAGACCTGCAAGGCTATAAACAGGGTTGTCG
The DNA here is from genome assembly GCA_002721825.1 of Magnetovibrio sp. Classification (GTDB taxonomy): domain Bacteria; phylum Pseudomonadota; class Alphaproteobacteria; order Rhodospirillales; family Casp-alpha2; genus TMED8. The sequence continues at coordinate 208 of PBLS01000040.1, read as the reverse complement.
CAATGGCTGTGATCCAGAATCCATTCGCCGGCCGCTTTGTTGAAGATCTGTCTCCCCTTTTCGATATTGGCGGCCAACTCGGCGAACAGCTAATGGAGGATGCCGTAAATATGCTCACAGCCCCACCTATAAGCTATGGCAAAGCTGCTATTGTCGGAGTTTCTGGCGATATTGAACACGGTGGTGCTATTATCCATCCTAAGTTAGG
>PBLS01000039.1 GCA_002721825.1 Magnetovibrio sp. | reverse complement strand
TCCGAAACAACCTCTACAACGTCTTTATCAATTTCTGGTAATACAGTCCTTTTTATAATTCTTATTTTAGGTGCTTGAACATTTCCTCCCTTATTTACTGGACTCCATATTGGTTCATTTTGTACTGGCGGCTCGTCAATTTGTACTCTCGACACATGTGTCTGAACTGATGTTTCCGCGACGATACGCTCGCGGTTGGGTGTGATTTTTTCTGATACCGCTATTCCGGGTTTTAAGACGGATACCTTTGTATCTGATGGGGTTTCTATAATAACAGGTCTTACCGTAGGCAAACCTTGGTTTCGCTTTGTCGATACATTCTGCTTTTCACGCATTCTTGCAACGGCTAATAAATAATGGGCTATTTTAAAATGACCTCTATCTACGGCCATATCGACAGGAAGCAACCCACTTTCATTGCTCGCACTAATATCGGCACCACCAATAATACTGGCTCTAACACCAGCCATATCATTCGCCCAAACCGCTTCGAAAAGGCGCTTCGTTGCGGACGAAAAATTTCCTTCCGCCTCTAACGAAAAAGGCAATATAAGAATGATTTTAAAGGCCAAATATAACGCGCCGACCGATATTCGGAGCATATGGTGATCCTTCTAATTAAAACTTGAATTAAACTGGGCGATTCTAACAAAATAGAGGCCTAAAAATCAAAAAGATAAACTGGCAATATAAACTTGGATTTTTCAACCTTTAGTAGCTTAAACTCACAAACTCCGATCAAACATCTGCTTATCATTACATATTCGTGGGATCTTGCCATATAATTATGATAAAGCTATTTCATATAGATTGTGAAAGTTTAAACTGCGTATTCGACTAAACATTGGACTTCAATATTTATGATCACAAATAGTACAAGTGATACTTCCATTGCTGATAACTCTGGCCTTCCTCTCCTTTTTACGCCTTTTTCGTTGAAGTCTGTAAAAGCGAAAAATAGAATTGTTGTTGCGCCCATGTGTCAGTACCACTCGGAAGACGGTGGTCCAACGAACTGGCAAATGATGCACCTCGGTAGGTTAGCAACAGGTGGGGCTGGCATAGTATTTGGCGAGGAAACGGCAGTAGAGCGCCGCGGAAGAAAGACTTATGCATGCGCAGGAATTTATAAAAAGGAGCACGCGTCCGCATATCGTCATTTGACAGATTTTATCCGCTTACAGGGTGCTATACCAGCCATCCAATTGGGCCATTCGGGACGCAAAGCGTCGTGTCATACAGCAGTTGCTGACTGGAGACCCCTGCGCGACGACGATGCAAAAGATGGCATGAGCCCATGGCAAGGCCTAGCGCCTAGCGCGATTAATCAACCTCCAAGGCGATTCCTTCCCAAAGAAATGGACCACGATGATATCCGGACGGTTTTAAATGCATTTCGCGAAGCTACGCTTAGGAGTGTGGACGCAGGTTATGAAATTGTCGAAGTACACGGTGCGCATGGCTATCTTATTCACCAATTCCTCTCCCCAGTCTCCAATCATCGTAACGACGGGTATGGTGGCGATATAAAAGGCCGGATGCGTTTTGCGTTAGAAGTAGCCGAAACCGTGTACGATGCTTGGCCAAAAGACAAACCCATATTTTATAGAATATCTGCTGTCGATGGTGAAGGCGGCAAATGGGGATTAGAAGATTCGATTACTTTATCGCGTGAGCTAAAAGTACGAGGTATGGATCTGATCGACGTATCATCCGGTGGAATTTTTGGCGATACAGAAATGCCACCTGTCCCTCGCGTACCAGGCTACCAGGTGGCATTTGCGGAACGGATTAAACACTCAGCGGATGTGTTGACCATTGCAGTTGGCGGAATTACAGAAGCAGAACAAGCTGAAAATATCTTGAAGGAGGGAAAGGCCGATCTTGTTGCTCTAGCGCGCGAGCTTTTATGGAACGCTGATTGGCCCGCACATGCTGCGGACGCGCTAGGTGTAAAGGATCCTTTTGAGGTATTGCCAGAAGAATATGCTCATAGGCTTCGCCAGCGCGAAGCACAAAAGTCTATGGCCATAAACCAAGGGGGGAAAGAGACAAAATCTGCCTGGAACAAGCTCTTGGATAGGACCGAACTATAGATCTAAATTTTGGTTAGTTGATTTACCCTAACTTAGGAAAGTAGCTCTAATCTATAAACTCGATCAGAGTGTCAAAACTTGGAATACGAACTAAAGTTCGGAATTTCTCAATCTGACTTTGCACACCTTCAACACCTTTATCTAGGATAAAATTGAATTGCTGACGATTATTCGTCTTAAAAATTATCCCACCAAAAATTGAGCCTCGATCTTTCAAGGAAGACGCTAGTACCCCGAAACGATCCCTATATTGACTTTCTGAGAGAACGGTTATTTTACAGTCATCAAAATTTATTTGTCCTCCAGTATTCTTTTTATGCATCAGTAATTTTGCAAAACTTTGGGCTTCGGCAAGTGGCTCCGTCGAGACAACAACGAACTCTCGTATTTTCTCGACACCGTTAGGATGATCTTGCCATTCCGGTCGCCAAATTAGCTCCGGTGTGAAATGCTCACAGAAATAAACCCTCCCTCCCAGAAAAACTTCTGGCTTTACTGTCACAGTTCGGAATTTAGCTTCAAATATGCCTTCCTCCAAAGCAACCGGCCGTGAAAAGGATTTGGGAGTCAAACCTTGAAAATTTAAATTTTTAAGATGCTTATAGGTAGTTTCTGCATTCCCCGTTTTGAAAACTATACCATTTATCCCCATCGAGGCATTTGCTATATCGGGTCGATCATGCTTCCCGCTTTTGGGTAGACCGATAAGTTCAAGGTAATCATTACCAAATATTGCTAAGTGGTTTATAGATCCCGTTGAATGGTTGCCACGCGGGGTCAAATTAAAACCTAAATTTTCAAATAAGGTTTTTGCAATGTCCATTCTAAAACCGACATTGATTACGGTGTGGTCAAGTCGCATATTTAGTGGCATCCTTTTTTTATCCTTTAATTGGTACATATGTGCCACGACCTATTGCGACTAAAGCTCCTTCTTCATTGCAAACGTCTATATCTATTACGCAGGTTGTGCGACCTCGCCTACGAATACGGGCATTGCCGATGACAGCGTCTCCCACCGCTGGCTTAAGGTAGTCAATCCGCAAATTCATAGTTGGCACACCCCCTCCGATCATCATACCGATTGCAAAGTCACCCACTATATCGATAAATGCAGCAAGAGGTCCTCCATGAAATTGCATGGTACCGGCTTTACGACCAGTAGTTGTTGATTGAGGCATGCGAACAGTGATTTCTTGAGATTCATAATTTATTTCCAAGACCTCTAGATTGAGGGTCGATATAAAAGGCGAAGCCTTAAAAATTGCTTGAATATCTCTCTTATCTAATCGGTCCAAATTTCCCTGATTACTCATCTTCTCTTCCTAACCCAGGCTTGACTATTACTTTACCAAAAACCTCCCGTTCCTCGACAAGTCGAAAAGCTTCATTAACCTTTTCTAAGGGAAACGCCTTGTCGATGATAGGGTCGAACTCTCCAATTTCGATCATGGAGATGAGAGACTCTAGCTCATCCCGCATCCAACCGTTGGCACCTAACACTCTTAGCTCATACGACCAAATATATCGCAAATCTTCTGCTGGATCGAAACCCGCAGTGGCACCGCAAGTGAGCACTTTTCCCCCTCGCTGTAAACACTTAAGCCCAGGCACCCAAGTTTCACCTCCCGTAAAATTGACAACTACGTGCACCCCCTTCTCCCAACGACGTCGATGCGGTTTTCCATACTTCTCAAACACCCATTTATGAAATTTTTCTTCCGTATAGTTGATACCGAAATCCGCACCTAAATTGATTAACTTATCCAGTTTTTGCTGCGAAGAAGCACAGGCAATGACTTCGCATCCACGCATTTTAGCAAGTCTTACTGCACAAGTTCCAACGCCGCCCGAAGCCCCCAAAATAAGTACTCGGTCACCCCTTTTTATGTTTCCAATTGTATACATCATTCTATACGCGGTGCCATATGCTACCGGTAGACAAGAAGCCTGTTCGAATGAAACCCTATCAGGCAAAGCAACTAGGTGATGGCTAGGCACCTTGCACAATTCTGCCAAGCCCCCATGCCACATCTCACCAATTAGTCCGCCACCACCAACCCGGTCAACAGGGTCACAAAGTACCCGCTGACCAATTCTCCAATTTTTTACATCCGAGCCAAGAGCAACAATTTCACCTGCAAAATCAAGTCCCATCACGCAAGGCATAGGCACTTTGATCCCAGGCATACCCCGCCTAGTAAATATATCGTGGTAATTTAAGGATGTAGAACCGACCTTAACAATAACGTCCTCTGGATCGGGTATTGGGTCTGGAAAATTATTCTCAACCGTTATGGAGCCCGGGCCTCCATGCTCATGAATAATAGCTGCTCTCATCTATTGCTTCCTCTAAAAATCTTACTCTGACATAACTGATGATTTCGCCTTCCAAATTTCTCTAGCATTTTTTGCAAGACTGCTACGATCAACTTTACCTGGTCCCGCTAATGGCAACTCATCCAGAAATACAACCATACGTGGATGCTGGTAAGCTGGCGCATTTTGAAGCGCAAAATTTTTTACTTGTTCTTCATTTAATTCTGCCCCTGGCACCAAAACTACAAATGCAACAGGCTTCATGCCCTTTATTGCATCTGGAACTGGGACCACACAAGCCATCTCGATCTTTGCGTGTGCCAACAGCAAGGATTCTATTTCAGCCGGATAAATATTTTCGCCGCCACAGTTAAACATATCATCAATACGGCCAACAAAGTAATAGGAACCGTCTGCAGGATCGCGCCGAAATACATCTCCAGACTTGTAGAGACCATCATCCGAAAACACTTCTGCCGTTTTTCCCGGAAGATTTAAATAGCCGGCCATGACCGCCGGAGTATGATGCCAGAGTTCTCCTTCTTCGGATTCTTTTCCTTCAGCATTCACTAATTTCAGGCGCACACCTGGTAATGGCCAGCCCACTGAAATAGGTGGTGGAATTTGGTCCAGTTTTGGTCCGAAAACCACAGGCCCTGCTTCCGTGGTGCCATAACCGTTCATAATCAAAGCCCCCAGAAATGTTTTCTCCACCTGTCTCCAAAGCTTAAGTGAAACAGGAGCCGACCCCATCCGCACGACTCTAACCGAAGAAGTGTCCGTACTTTCAATCAACTTCGAATTAGCTAAGCAAAGTGCCAACATCGTTGGAACAGATGTTAACCACGTACATTTAAAGCGTTCAATTGCTTTAATATACTGTATAGCTGAAAATTCTGGTAAAAATATTGTGGTCGCGTTAATGCCTAGAGCAAAAAGAGAAACGCAAAGTGCATTCATGTGATACAATGGCGCCGCAACTAAAATTCGGTGATGGCTGCTATTCATAGCCCGTTTCACCCTAAAGTTATGCGCCCAAAGATGGCCGCCATGCGTTAACGGGACCCCCTTAGGCCTCCCAGTGGAACCTGACGTATATAGCACAACCGCAACCCCATCTGGATCGAGATCATTGGTTTCAAAAAAGCCCGGGTCGAGCATTGCTGAATAACTATCTGGTGCTGACTCATCAAATTTATAAACTGGTAAACCGGCGGGAACATAATTGCTCCTTTGCGGATCACAGATCACACCTTTAACATTCGAATCATCGCATATAAATTGGATGATATGGGGTGGGAATTTAAAATTGATAGGGACTGCAACCATGGCTGCACGAAGAATGCCCATGAAACAGGTGATGAACTCTGCACGGTTTGATGATATAATCGCAATTGCATCGCCACTCTTGAAGCCACGTGCTATAAGCCCACGCGCGCATGCATCGGCGGCCTCGTTTATTTGATTATAGGTATATTCTTTTGGCTTTGCCCAACTAAGGCAGTCGACTATAGCCACCTTGTTCAAATCACCATTTTGGGGGAGAATGTTTCCTAAATTGGTGATTTCACTTTTGTCTATGTCTAAATTCCCAAGTTTCCCGCGAAGCAGGTTCAATTTTGGAGAGACGCGATAAGAGCGTCAAGTAGGAGACTGGGATATCCTCTCTGTGTAATTCTGATACTAGAGATAGATATTTTGCAATTTAAACTAAGTCCTAAGTGCGGCAAAGCGTACCACGTATATTCTAACTAACTTACTTCAGCAGTAACGGGGCCTAATGCTGAGAGCAATTAACAACTACTGGATTTTGCTACCTGGTAATGTCAAGGGGGCGTTATTCATGTTACTCGCCACCTTTTTTGGTTCGATTATGAGCGCGTTGATAAAACACGTTGGCCAACGGATCCCTGTTTTTGAGATTTTATTCATCCGACAAATTTGCGTGCTCTTAATTATTTCACCAATCATCGTACAAACATTGGATACCGTCTTCAAAACTACGGCCTTCCGTTTACATCTAATGCGTAGTTTTTTCGCCGCTATTGCAATGGCGACCGGGTTCACGGCCTTAGTCCACTTACCCTTGGCGGAAGTTACCGCTATTGGATTCGCACGCACATTATTTACCACTTTACTAGCAATCCTATTTCTTCGCGAAACAGTCGGCATGCGGCGTTGGTCTGTGACTATTATTGGTTTCATAGGCGTTTTAATCATAATTCGGCCAAGCCCCAATAATCTAAACGAATATGCATTCTTAGCCCTACTTTCTTCCTTGTTTGTTGCCAGTATTGTTATTGTTCTTCGTAGACTTTCACAAATTGAACCTGCCCCGACGATCATGGTCTACCAATCACTCTTTGTTACTTTGGTGATGGCCGGACCAGCTTTTTATTTTTGGATCAACCCGACGTGGCCGGAGTTAGTGTTAATCATGCTAATTGGAACTCTAATGTCAGCCATGCAATGGCTAACTATCCAAGCCCTTAAATTTGCGGAAGCCGTTGCCGTAGCCCCTATTGATTATTTTCGACTGCTGTTTGCTACTGCTCTCGGTATGCTATTCTTCTCCGAAACACCAACTGTATGGACCATCATTGGATCCTCGGTTATTATTGCTAGTACGCTTTATACTATCCGTCGTAATGCCCATCTCAAAAGACAGAATGATGCAGCTTAAGTTGTAGCTCTACAACCGAAGGAGTTAATAGGTAGAGCTATTTTGGTCTTTTAATGCCCACAGCCATGTTGGCTCATTTAATTTAGGTATCAATTTTTCAAACTTATGAGTTTCTCATGAAATTTGGACAAGTTCCAATCGATAGAGCGGAAGGAGGCATATTAGCCCATTCGTTCGGGCTGGAATCTGGGAAAATTCCTAAGGGTCGCATTCTCGGAGCAGAAGATGTCAAGTTATTAAAGAGAGAAGGGATTAAGGCTATCACAATCGCTAGATTGGAGCCAAATGATGTTACTGAAGGCAAAGCCGCGCAGCGGTTAGCTAATTCAATCGCTGGACCAGGTATTGAGCTTGAAATCGCCATCGGTGGACGCGTGAATCTTATCGCCAAACATAATGGTACACTTACTTTTTCCTCCGAATGGTTGTGCCAACTTAATTCCATAGATGAATCGTTAACAATCGCTACCTTAACCCCAAACGTTACCGTCGAACCTGGACAGATGGTGGCAACTGTAAAAATTATCCCTTTTGCAGTTCCAGAACAATTTCTGGCGGTTGCCGAACAATTGGCGTCAAAAGGCAAATTAGAAGTTTACGCAGCAAAATCGCATAAGGTCGGCCTAATCCAAACTATACTCCCTGGAACTAGCGAAAAAATCCTACAAAAAACCTCAAAGGTTACACACAACCGGCTTGACGCTATGGGTAGCAAGTTAACATTCGATGACCGTTGTGAACATAATATCGAGCAGTTAACCGCAGCTATCTCAAGACAACTGAAAGACGGTGCAGAAACAGTACTAGTAATTGGTTCATCAGCCGTTGCTGACCGTCGTGATATAATTCCGTCAGCAATCGAGGCTTTATCGGGAACCATCATTCACTTTGGTATGCCTGTTGACCCCGGAAATTTAATGCTTATTGGCGAGATCAATAATACACCCGTTTTAGGGGTTCCCGGTTGTGCCCGTTCTCCGAAACTAAATGGATTTGACTGGATACTGCAACGCCTCTTTTGCGGTTTGCCTGTATCATCAAATGAGATTTCTTTGATGGGAAGTGGGGGCCTTCTTAAAGAAATCCCAAGCCGCCCTACCCCTCGCTCAGTGGCGCCCCACTCCCAAAAATTCGAAAATTACCGTGTTTATACGTTAGTTTTAGCTGCCGGCAAAGAGCCGGCGCTTCATGCAGGAACAGATGGCGAAATCAATATTGCAAAAGTCATCGATGCGGCCATATCCAGCAAATCAAGTGGTGTATACGTTGTAACAGGAGCTCAAGAGGAAAAAATTATCCGTATGCTTTCAAATAAACCTGTATCCTTTGCCCATAATCCAAATTTTTATCAAGGTCTGAGTACGTCTATTAGACGCGGGCTCTCCGCCTTACCAATGGATACCGACGCAGTAATAATGTGTCTCGGTAATTCACCAGCCCCCTCTGTCACAACTATTAATGCGTTGATCACGGAATTTGATCCACACAAACAACAGAGCATTTGCGTCGTATTACGAGACGGACGACGGGATAATCCAGTATTGATTGGGCGACGCTTCTTCCCAGAGCTCCATGAGCTTAAAGGCGACATTGGCGCCCGCTACTTAATTGGCGCATATCCAGAGGAGGTCGCCGAAATTGTCATCAATACTTTGTGAATAACTTTAACGGGATGCAGCAGACTTAGACCGAATTCCAGCCCTCCAGTCCCAAGGCATTTCAAAGCTACCCGCCCACAAGCCTTGTTTAGCTGATCGGGCGGCATCCTCGTGAGTAACATATTTGGTAGAAAATCTTCGATAGGCGACCGACCATCCCGCCTGAACACTACCAGCATTTAGATTTAGAGCCCCTGCAAAACAAGTCCCTAATAAACGCTTGTAACGGTCCATCTCTACCCAATTACATTTAACTTGGCGGCTGGATATAGCGTTTATCATCCATGCCGTAGCCATAACCCCACAACGATAACCAATATCGGAAGAATCGCGACACCACTGAACCCCTTCTGGCGCATCAATACCGTGCAACCGAATGGACTTTCCATTGATAACTAAGCTATCGCCATCAATGACCTTAGCATGTCCTTTAATTGAAGCACTAAAAGTGGGGTAACCTTTAAGCAGCCCTATAAAAATAACCAAATAAGGTATTAACCATCTACACATTTATCCAACCCTCTGGTCATTACTAACCTCATTAGTCAAACCCAACTTATTTGATTATTCTTTTGCTAGAGTTCCCGTGTTATCATTAAATGTATATAGTAACCTAACTAAGTTCCGAAATACTCCGTTATGGATGGACGCTTAACATAACTACTCGTAGATAAGACCGAAAAGTTTTTTGTGGAGGATAATAATAAAATGTCTGGCTTCTATAAACCTGACCTCGGTGAAAACCCTGGTGATCCTTTCGCTAGAGACGGCGATGACAAACTTGTTCGACGTAGTTATTGGCTCGACATGAGTGACCGTTCATTGATACTCACGATGACATCTGGTATCGGTGCAAAACTGCCAAATGAACATAAAAGAGCTCATTTGATCGATATTAAACGTGAGCATCTAATTGAAGAAATTTGCATACAAGAAGTCTTGCCCCCAGAACAATAGCGATAGTAATTTTACGTGTAGGCATAGCCACATCAATTTTACAATACCAGAACTTTGTGACGTATTATCAGGTGCGAAGCGCGAAAAGGCACGGTACCAAGTTTCACAAAAAGCTAATAACCATCAATCACTGTTTTCGATGGATCTTTAATCTCATTTAAGAATGCGCGAGGACAAATGACTACCTATGACTATATAATCATCGGAGGTGGCTCTGCGGGAAGCGTACAAGCTAACCGCTTGTCAGCGCGCAGTTACAACCAAGTACTTTTGCTGGAAGCAGGAATAGACACGCCGCATAATCAAGTGCCGGAAGATATTCTAGATAGCTATCCTGGAAAAGTTTATTTTAATCCCGAATTTATTTGGAACGGTCTCAGGGCTCATATCGGCCCTCAAGCTCATAATCAGCCGGAAAACCGCCCCGAAAATAAACAATACGAGCAAGCTCGTGTAATGGGGGGAGGTTCCAGTATCAATGGTCAACTTGCGAACCGTGGCGCGCCGACGGACTACGATGAGTGGGAACAGCTTGGCGCATATGGATGGGATTGGGACGCATGCCTACCTTTTTTTAAAAAAGTGGAGAAGGATCTTGATTTTAACAACGTGCTCCACGGACAAACCGGTCGTATTCCGGTTCGCCGAATCTTCCCCAATCAATGGCCAGGGTTTTCGAGAAACGTAGCTTCTGCCCTGGAGCAGAAAGGTTTTGCGTATTTAGAAGATCAGAATGGTGTATTTCGCGATGGCTATTTCCCCATCACAATTTCAAATTTATATGACCGCAGGGTATCGGCCGCGGTTGGTTACCTTGACCCTCAAACCCGTCAAAGAAACAATCTTCATATAAAATCAGAAACCCAAGTACAGGAAATTTTATTTGAGGGACAGCGAGCAATAGGAGTTGTGACTAACAGCCGGGGGCAGGAAAATGTATTTAAAGCAAATGAGATTATCCTGTGTGCAGGAGCTATTCACTCTCCAGCAATGCTCCTTCGCTCAGGTATTGGCCCTGTTGGGCATTTACATGATATGGGCATCGATATTCGGGTTAAACGGGAAGGTGTTGGGCAGAACTTAATGGAACACGCGGCAGCTGCAATATCAGCTTGGACACAGCCAGATGCTCGGCTTAATCAAATGACACGACGGCACGTTCATGTTGGCTGGCGATATTCTTCAAACATGCATGATGCACCTCTTGGAGATATGTTTGGTGTTGCGCTTGACAAATCTGCCTGGCACGCTGTTGGAGACACACTCGGCTCAATGCTAACGTGGGTAAACAAAACGTATTCGACAGGACAATTAACTTTAAATACAAGAGATTGGAGAGATGAACCAGTAGTCGAGTTTAATATGCTGTCAGACTCGCGCGACCTGGATCGACTAGTTATAGGTTACAAGAATCTAGCAGAACTTTTCCTTTCTAAAATAATTTCGTCCGCAGCCAAAGACCCATTCCCTTCATCCTATAGTGAAAGGGTCCGAAAGATCGGAACAGTAACAACTAAGAATAAAGTTCTGACCAATATACTCGCTAAAATGCTAGATGGCCCATCCTGGTTTCGAAAGTATTTAATTTCTTCTTTTATTACTGAAGGCGAAAACCTTTTAACACTTTTATCTGATGATGAAATTTTAAAAGATTATCTAAAAACTAATGTAACAGGTACGTGGCACGCCTCCTGTACATGTCGTATGGGCACCGAAGATGACCCATTAGCCGTCACGAATAATCAAGGTAAAGTGTACGGCACAGAAGGCTTAAGGGTTGTAGACGCCTCGATCATGCCCTGCGTTCCCTCTGCTAACACCAATTTCCCAACCTTAATGATCTCCGAAAAAATAGCCGATGCTATCCTAAAAGACTGTTAGGCCATCGAAACAATTATTTTGAGATAGCTCAAAATCTTTTAGCCTTTGAGGTCTAAAAGTGCATGGTCATTCGATCTACTAATTACTTGTAAACTCTTCTTATTAGCCCTTCGATAGAAAGTCCTTGTATTAATATAGTAAAGACAACAACAGCGTACGTTGCCGTGAGTATAAGGGGCTTTTCGGCAATTGATGGTAACGCCAACGCAAGTGCAACGGATATCCCGCCTCTAAGTCCCGCCCAAGTCAAGATTACAATATCCCCTTTGTCTTTTTTCGCAATGGGACTTAGAAGTGTCATTGGAAGGCCTACAGCACCAAACCGTGCCAACAACGAAACTAAAATTACGAATACACTTAAGACAAGAAAATTCATTTCTAATGATAGCATTATCACTTCAAAACCTATCAAAACAAAAAGGGCAGCATTAAGTATTTCATCAATCATATGCCAAAAACTAGTTACGTGTTCTCTTGTCGTTTCGCTCATTGCAAATTGGCGACCTGTGTTCCCTATAAATACACCTGAAATTACCATAGCTATTGGACCAGAAACATGTAGGTAAAGAGCTAGGCTATAGCCTCCCATTACAAGTGCTAAAGTAGTGATTACTTCAACAACATAATCATCCATTTGTCGCAAAAGTAAAAACGCCCCATAGCCTGTAACCAATCCCAATAAGGCACCACCAAAAGCTTCCCGGGCGAAAAAACCAACAATCGCATTTGCGCCTGTAAGTTCTCCACCACTCCCACCTGCAGCACCAAATGCTATGGCTACCAATAATGAATAAAGAACCACTGCTACGCCATCGTTAAACAAACTTTCCCCTGCTATTGTTGCTTCCATTCTGGTTGGTATCTTTATGCGTTTCAATAAAGCCAGAACCGCAACAGGGTCTGTTGGAGAGACGATTACACCGAAGAGTAGGCATATAGTGAAACCAATATCGATACCAAACAAATGCGTTAGAAAATAAAATCCTAAACCATTGACAAGAGTCGATATGAGGACTCCCGCACTTGCAAGTGTGAACACATGAAGCCTAGCCTCCAATAAATCTTTGAGATTTACGTGCAGGGCTCCGGCAAAAAGTAAGAAGCTGAGCATTCCCTCCATCAAAGTCTTATTGAAATCTATATTTTTCAACCAACCCTGGAGTTTGTCGGAAATACCTGCCTCCGGCATAAAGTTATCGATAGCCAATACGGAAAGAGCACTGACCAATGCCATAACCACCAGCCCTACCGTGAGTGGCAACTTTAAATAACGGTGATTTACGTATCCAAACAGAGCAACGCACGTCAACAATATCGCTGGAATTTCGAGCATTTTTCCTACCTGTAATGTCTAAATTTTTCTATTTTAATTTCTATTAAGTTGTTTCAGCACCTTGTGCAAGAATAGATCAGTTCTTAGCAATATTACAGCCGGACGAACCAGTTACTCAGATACACACACGAAGGTATCGAAAAAAATATACCGGAACTTAGCATAAAGTAAGCCTCTAAATTGAGAAAGGACAAGGTCATTTAACAATAAGTCGAGCACTCTCGTTAAAACTATAGCTCTTCCCCACATCCATCTATTAAGCCATTTATATAACCACGCAGATATTGAATAGACGATGTCTCAGATTATATGACGATCAACCTTGTGATACCTATCACTGTAATTATGTGACCCTAGTCACTGAAATTTTACAGCTAGTGATTTACGCTCTGCTTACACTTCAACAATAGCAGCAGGTGAAAACATGCGTTTTAGAATTGATTACAACCCTAAAAATGAAAACTGGGAGGTTAAGGATAGCCTCTGCTCTGATCAGGTTGTCGGGAGCCATATTAATGCGTTCAGTGCTCAAACACATCGGAAATATGAAGAGGCATTGTGGGAAAAATTCGATACGGAGACTCAAGAGGTGCATGTCGAGCACTGGTGTCTATTCTACAGTTTGGACAAAAATACAGCTCTTAGTAGTAACTCTATTAGCACCATCGCAACGCAGTAACGTTAACGCAGTATCTTGTTCCTAAAAATTTCTCCAATTAATACACTCAATTCGTTGCATTGGCAGCAAATGTATCGCTCTGAATATCATAGACAAAAACAAAATGTTTCTTGCTACTAAGAGACAGCAAACCTTTCACTCAATTCACAAAAAGTATTAATCCGTTCGAACATTTGTAGCGCTGATTGACTTTGGCGCTATTTGTTTTTTAACCAACTTATAATAATAATGTATTGATACAGATTAGCTCGCCTTAATTGGTGGACAAGGAATTTTAAGTCGATGCCATTAATCCTCAACGAAACCGCTAGGGGGGTTTATGCCATCGCTACAACCCCTTTTTCAGAAACCGGCGCTCTAGATTATAACAGCGTTGATTCACTTGCCGATTTTTACTTGGAGCAAGGCGTGCACGGCCTAACAGTGTTGGGTGTTGGGTGTTGGGGGTTATGGGTGAGGCGCCCAAATTAACCGATTGTGAACAGTTGGCGTTAATCAAACGCTATATTAAGCGTATTAATGGATGTGTTCCCGTTCTTGTTGGTGTTAGTAATCCTGGTATCGATAATCTCGTTTCTTTATCTAAAGCCTCGATGGATGCAGGGGCACAAGGTATGATCATCGCTGGCGTTCCAAACCTTAAACCTGACGAACAAATTTTGAGGTATTTCAGCCAAGTTATAACTAAACTTGACGACACAACACCGCTCTGCTTTCAGGACTACCCTCTTACTACGACTGTACATTTTTCCACTTCTACAATTAATAAGCTAATCAATGATTACACTGCTATTAAAATGTTCAAACATGAGGACTGCCCTGGACACCAAAAATTGACGAAGCTACGTAATGCTCCCAAAACAGATGGCCTTCGTCGCGTGAGCATACTAACTGGAAATGGAGCGATTTACATACCCCAGGAATTGCGCCGCGGAGCAGACGGGGTCACGACAGGGTTCGCATTTATTGGTGCTCTCGTTGAGGTTTACAACCGTTTTATCGATGGAGAGCCGGATAGGGCGGAAGACCTTTTCGATATTTATTTACCACTTATCCGCCATGAACAACAGTTTGGCTTTGGTTTAGCTTTGCGAAAGGAAACTTTGCGTAGGATGGGTGCCCTTATGCACTCCTCGACTCGTACACCAGGCCCAACTATGGATTAAAGATGACAAAACAGAATTAGAGGGCCTTTTCACCCGCTTACGACAAAAACTAGAATGTCTTGGCGAGAAAATCCCACCAGACATACAACAGATGCCAACAATTAAAACTTATATACCTGGCGAATTGTACTGTCTTTTATTTCATGCCCCCTATGCATCCCCAACAGAGCAAAATCTTAGATATATTGCTTATTGCTGTCAGCTAAAATACTGTCAATGGAATTCAATGCTATTTTCACCGCCTTAAAAATTTTAACAGAGAAAGGGAAACCCCATGACTTTCTTTAAACCGCTCGGAGTAGTCATAGCAGTCGGGACGCTCTGTCTAATAAGCGCTGTATCCAGCGCAAAAGACACCTATAAGGTGGCGTTGGACGGTACGTTCGCTCCACATGCCATGCCTAAAATGACTGGCGGCGTTGAAGGCTTTAACGTCGACCTCGCAAACGAGATAGGTCGAAGGCTAGGGGTAAAAATGGATATCACGGCAGCGCAATGGTCAGGTTTGTTACCTGGAATGCAAGCGGGTACATATGATTTCCTTGTTGCCCCTACGACCCTGACAGAATCACGCTCCAAAAACATGTTATTTACGGAAGGTTATTTGAACACAGATTTCCAATTCGTCGTAAAAAAAGGAACACCAATGGTCAATAGCCTTAGCAGTTTTAAAGGTAAAGTGATCTCAGTTAATAAAGGGTCAGCATATGACAAGTGGGCGCGCGGTTTAGCTGATAAAATTGGTTGGAAAGTTGAGTCCTACGGCACTAATACTGACGCCGTTCAAGCAGTAATTTCAGGACGGGCCTTTGCCAATGTTGCAGGGAACACCGTCTCCGCATGGGCTGTTAAGAAAAATCCGAAGATCGCGCTCTCGTTTCGTCATTCAACCGGAAAGGTTTTTTCTATGCCATTTCGTAAAGACGGCGCAGCCCTTCGTAACAAGGTTGAGAACGTAATTGAATGCATGAAGTTAGATGGCACATTTAGCAAAATGAGCGAGAAGTGGTTTGGTGTAACTCCAACCCCAGGCGATGCTGCCGTTACCGTTTATGCGGGCTATGGCCAACCAGGCTTTCAAGGTTACGAAGCAACACCGCATATACCTAAATGTAATTAACCAAACCTGACGGTGTAAAGAAATTCTCCGGGTTAGCCAAACCAAATTTGGCTAGCCCGGACCGCCGTATAAATAGCGGATTTTTAGCTTGGATACACCTCAACCAATCCTTGAAGCACAAGACCTTCGAAAATCTTTTGGTACACTTGAAGTCCTACAGGGAATAAATTTTTCACTGTTGCCACAAGAAATGGTCTTTTTAATTGGGCCATCTGGTTCAGGCAAAAGCACCTTGCTCCGGTGTTTCAATCGCCTTGAAGAACCAACTGGAGGCAAGATTATTTTTGATGGGGTCGACCTAATGTCGCCGGATGTCAACATCAACACAATGCGTCAACAAATCGGTATGGTTTTCCAGCAGTTCAATTTATATCCGCACTTAAGTGTAACTAAAAATATTACATTAGCATTGCGAAAAGTTTCAAAGAAAGACAGTAGCGAAGCTGACGAAATTGCGCGTGAAATGCTAAAACGCGTTGGCCTAGAAGAAAAAGCTAATGCGCATCCCGACGAGCTATCCGGAGGGCAGCAACAACGCGTCGCAATTGCGCGAGCGATGGCTCTAGAGCCCAAAGTTATGTTGTTTGATGAACCAACTAGTGCGTTAGATCCCGAATTAGTGGGAAGTGTACTCCAAGTCATGCAGAAGTTGCGAGACAGCGGCATGACGATGGTTGTTGTCAGCCACGAAATGCGCTTTGCACGTGATGCAGCAGACAGGGTTGCATTCATGAGCGAAGGGCAAATTGTAGAGGAAGGAGAACCGGGAGCAATATTCGAAAACCCTCAACAAAAAAGGACCCAAGATTTTGTTTCAGAGATTTCCAGATGAATACATCCGAGACTTTCAGCCGTTGGGATCTTTTCACCGAAACTTTTTTCAACCAGCGGCTAATTGATGAGTACTCTGGAGCTATCGCTAAAGGTATTTTGATAACGTGTGAAATTGCAGTCCTAGTTGTATTTACAGGTATTGCTCTCGGCCTCTTGCTGGCCATGCTACGTTCGTACCGTTTTCTCCCAATCAATGTTTTTATATCATGCTTTGTTGATATTTTACGTTCTTTGCCACCTCTCGTATTAATATTATTAGCCTATTTTGGCCTTCCATCCATTGGCTTTAGCATGTCAGGCTTTCTTGTTCTTTGGCTTGTGCTGTCTTTAATACTAGCTGCCTTTGCAGAGGAGATATTTTGGGCAGGAATATTGTCTATACGGCGTGGACAGTGGGAGGCTGCACGCTCTACCGGGCTAGGTCATACTCAAACGATAGTCTATGTTATAATACCACAAGCCATACGTATGACAGTAGCCCCTCTAACAAACCGAACCATCGCGATCACTAAAAATACTGCGCTAGGAACCGTTATTGGAGTTGGTGAAATTCTAAACCAAGCCTCAACCGCACAATCGTTTTCCGGTAATGCAACACCTCTGATGATGGGAGCAATCGCCTATATAGTTTTGTTCATCCCCGTCGTGGCCATTGGACGTTGGATAGAAACTCGGTTCGCATGGAGACGTATCTAAGATGGAAATATTTTTAGATAGTTTCTTTAACTTCCAAATCATGAGTGAGGCATCTCCCTTATTAATACGTGGGTTAGGGACAACCGCATTGCTATGCTTAGTGGTAATTCCACTTGGATTAATAGGTGGGCTCACCGTCGCTCTGATGGCACTTTCCCGCAGCCCATGGTTACGCTGGGGAACCATAGCCCTGATTGATTTCTTCCGTGCCGTCCCCCCATTAGTGTTATTGATTTTTATTTACTCTGGTCTACCTTTCGCCGATATCGAATTATCACCCTTCACTGCCGTCTGTGTAGGGTTTTTCCTAAATAACTCTGCCTATTATGCTGAAATCTACCGTGCCGGTATCGAGAGCGTAGGCGTAGGACAAATGGAAGCGGCTCGCTCGACGGGCCTAAAAAAAATCCAGGCATTAGTCTACGTAGTTCTACCTCAAGCAACACGCAACGTGCTTCCAGATTTACTTTCAAACACCATCGAAGTCGTCAAGCTAACGTCTATTGCAAGCGTTGTTGCTTTACAAGAGCTACTTTATTCAGCCGATATGGCTCGCTCCGTGACCTATAATTCATCTCCAATAGTTATGGCCGCGGGTATTTATCTATTGATTTTATGGCCAGTAGTTCGGATGCTTTCTAACCTGGAACATAAAGTCGGAAAATAATTAAAATCGGAGGAACAAATGCGCGTGGTAACTGTCGCTGCAGCTCAAATGGGGCCTATCCAAAAAGCCGAAGGAAGACAACAAGTCGTGGCTCGAATGATAGCACTAATGGATGACGCATCTAAAGCTGACGCAAACTTCATCGTGTATCCAGAACTGACCTTAACAACCTTCTTCCCACGTTATTACATGGAAGATCAAGCCGAGGTTGACACTTGGTTTGAAAGTGAAATGCCCAATGCGGCCACAGCACCATTGTTCGATAAAGCTAAAGAATATGGTATCGCTATGACATTCGGGTATGCCGAACAAACACTAGACGGTCATTATTTTAACACATCAATACATGTGGATAAGACCGGAAACATAGTAGGTAAATACCGCAAGGTCCATCTGCCTGGACACTCAGAGTTTGATCCGGATAGGACCTTCCAACACTTGGAGAAGCGTTACTTTGAACCAGGCAACCTTGGTTTTCCCGTCTACCGGACTTTAGATGGAATTTTTGGATTATGCATCTGTAACGATCGCCGATGGCCTGAAGTCTATCGCTCTATGGGCTTGCAAGGTGTTGAAATGATTACGCTCGGCTATAACACTCCATCTGTTAACTCTCAAAAAGGGACCGAGGGGCCAGAAAAACGCATGTTTCATAGCGACCTAGTAATGCAATCTGGGGCATATCAGAACAGTACGTGGGTAGTTGGAGTTGCCAAAGCCGGGATCGAAGATGATCACCCTATGTTCGGAGGGTCGGTCATTGTTAATCCCGATGGTGAAATTGTTGCAAAGGCGAAATCAGAAGAGGATGAGCTGTTGGTTCATCCCTGTGACCTTGATGACACAGTATTTGGGAAGCAGACTATTTTCGATTTCGCGCGTCACCGCCGGGTTGAGCACTACACTCGCATTACATCCCAGACGGGGGTCCAGCTACCCCCTAATGACTAAAGGTGTGTCGTCATGGAAATAGATTTTCGCGAAATTGATCCGAAGCTTCGCTACAAATTATTAATTTCGACTGTCATTCCGCGTCCTATCGCCCTCGTATCAACACGTGGGTCAGAGGGTACGGATAACATCGCGCCCTTTAGCTTCTTTAATGTCTTCGGCGAAGATCCACCCTTAGTTGTGCTTGGCCTTCAAGCTAAAGAGCCAGGCTCTCTTAAGGATACTACACGCAATATTCATATCACAAACGAGTTTGTCATCCATTTAGTCGATACGCCGATGGCAGAAGCTATGAATAATTGTGCAGTCGATTTTCCAAAAAATATAAGTGAATTTGATATTGTCGGGCTAACCCGTGCCGAATGTCGCCATGTGAATGTCAAAAGGATTAAAGAAGCACCAGTTGCATTGGAGTGCCGGCGCACGATAATGCTGCAACTTAACGAAACTCGAGACCTATGTATCGGCGAAGTGATTTACATGCACATCAAGAAAGGAATCATTGATCCAAATACTATGCGTATCAACCTTGATGAATATGATGTTGTGGCGCGATTGTTTGGCGATCTCTATGCATCTCTTGGAAAACCCTACCCGCTAAAACGTCTAACGCATAAAGAATGGCTAACGAAGCAGGAAATTAATTAGCCAGCTGAACAGTGTTAATAGCCATGCCAGCAGCAGCCTGTGTTGGGTCGATCACGGGAATTCCTAAAGACCGTTCAAGTGCTATCCGATGCTTAGCCATACCTGCACAGCCCATGATAATTGCTTCGGCGCCATCCAGATCACGGAGATCGCGGCCAACGTTTTCCATTTTCTCGAAAGTTTCGCTACCACTTTCAACCTCTGCGACAGTAAGTTCTATTGCGCGTTCACCGGCACAGTGATTATGAAGCAAACGCTCACGCATATGTTTAAGATGACGTGAAATAGACTTACTCAAAATCGCGATGACGCCAAACGACATCGCACGCGTTAACGCAGTCAGCATCGCACATTCTGCAATACCAAACACTGGCCTGTTGGTAGTCTCTCGACACAGTGCTAGACCCGGATCCGAATAACAGCCAATGATGAATGCTGCGGCTTCATCATCCGTCTTCACAAAATTTGCCAAAAGAGGCTCTACTCGGGAAACGTCGGCCTGGCTTTCAATTCCAAAAGGCCCACCATCCAGAGTTACACATTCCAGTTTCGGTCCTTCGGCAGTCCGGAGCGCCTCAAGAGCACTCGACATGCCAGCAGTAACAGCCGGATTGGAGTTCGGATTGATAACACGAATTGTAGATGTCATTCTCTAGGTCCCTGTTAAAGTATTTTGGCTCCAAAATTGGTCTCTGGATTTGTTTCTAGCGGTAAATTATTACGCGGACGAATAAACTCATATCCAGGAGACCGCTCGAGAAAGTTCCCGGAACCACGCTGAACGTGAAGTTCACCCTTTTCAATAGCGATACGACCTCTACTGATCACTGTTTCTGGCCATCCTGTTACCTCCATGCCTTCGTATGGCGTATAACCAACATTATCGTGCAAAATATCGTATGTAACTTGCACCTTGCGATCAGGATCCCAGATTGCGATATCGGCATCAGACCCCACCGCAATCGTTCCCTTACGCGGATGTAACCCATATATTTTAGCCGCATTGGTAGATGTCAAAGCGACGAACTCGTTGAGACTAATTCTTCCTTTACCGACACCTTCAGAGAATAAAAGTGGCATCCTTAGTTCAATCCCTGGCACACCATTAGCTAGCTTTTTAAACGGCGCATTTGGACCCGCATGCAGCTTACCTGTTTCATCAAAGCGATACGGTGCATGGTCTGAGTGAAAAACCTGGAAAGTTCCATTAGAGAAACCTCGCCACATTGCTTCTTGATCTGCTTCATCACGTGGTGGTGGACTACAGCAGAACTTTGCTCCTTCCATACCGTCTTGATCAATGTCTTCCGCTTTTAGAAACAGATATTGAGGACAAGTTTCGCCAAATACTTTAAGACCATCATCTTGAGCTCTTCTGATAGTTGCGGCCGCTTCTTCAGTTGAAACATGAACAATAAGTATAGGCGTATCCACCAAGCGGGCTAATTGAATAGCCCGATTCGATGCCTCGGACTCCGCTATACGCGCGTGGCTCATTGCATGATATTTTGGGGCCACATGTCCGCCTCCAATTAAACGGTCCGATAGCCACCGGATAATATCGTCATTTTCAGCATGAACCATCGCAATGGCCCCGTTTTCGCGCGCTACAGACAATACACTCAATATTTCGTGGTCTTCCAGCTTCAATAACGGATAGGTCAGGAACACTTTGAACGAGGTGTAACCATCCCTGATAAGAGCCGGAAGCTCTTGACCGAGAACTTGTTCCGTTGGGTCTGAGATAATTAAATGGAACGCGTAATCAATTACCGCCTTTGATTTTGCTCGCTCGTGATACGTTTGTACTACTTCACGTAGACTTTGACCTCGGTGTTGCGCAGCAAACGGAACTATGGTCGTATTTCCACCGAAGGCTGCTGAAATTGATCCACTCGCGTAGTCATCAGCTGCCATGATGCCCATACCTGACTCTTGTTCAATATGGCAATGTGCCTCCACACCGCCCGGTAACACAAGTTTGCCTGCAGCATCTATATGCCGATTGCTGCACGCAAGGTTAGTGCCAATTGCGGCGATTTGACCATCCAGTATGCCTATATCGGCAGCATACGTGTCTGACGCCGTAACGATCGTGCCACCTGAAATAACAAGATCAAAATCCATCATGACATCCCCACCCTACGTTCATCTATATCTAGATGTTAAATTTATAATAGACCACACGGCGAAACAACTTTCGTTTAAATACTATCCAATTACAGAAAAACTAGAATTTTTATTCACTTCACGGCGACGGGAAAATGCACCCAAGGAGATTTCCCTATTAATGTTTTCTAGATGAAAGATCAGCGGATCGTTGTCATGATCATGACCTTTTTCACAAGCCATCACAAGCTGTGCCATCAGTTTGCCAGCGACCGGTGCATTTTTGAACTGGTTGCCACTAGTTCCAACCGCCATGTAATAACCAGGAAGATCACTCTTATCGTATATGGGCATCCAATCATCTGATACATCATAAAGCCCAACAACTCCCCTCGCTTGTTCCGGGATTCCCAACTCCGGCAAGCGTTGCGCCATACGCATGACCATAGTCCTCCATTGTTCCGTAAAATTACCGTCAAAAGTATCGGGATTATCAATCCACTCTCGTGGGTCACACTCTGGGTCTTCGGATCCTAACAAGAGGTTGTTTCCACTTGCGGGACGCGAATACGTGCAGATATCGCTATCGGAATAAACCGTCAATTTCGACGTATCATAACCTTTAGGTGCTGGAACATGGGCCACCTCATGACGCAAAGCCCGGGTTTTAATTTTCATCCCATCTTCGACACCTGCCAATCGATTAATTACAAAACTATGTGGCCCCGCTATATTTATAACAACTGGTGCATACAACTGACGCCCGTCGGACAACCCAACACCGGCAACTCTGCCCTGCAATTTTTTAATACTGGTCACTTCAGCATTGAACAAAAACTGGGCACCGCAACGAATAGCAGCTTGATAGGCATTTACAGCACTCAACTTTGGATCGTTAACGTATCCACCACGCGGGAAAAAAACCGCGCCATTAATTGTCGATCCAGTAGGCTCACAAAAACCTGTATCCTGAGGGCGTTTTGCTGGTGTGTAAGTCCGAGTATCTACGCCAGGGAGCCATTTGTGAATATCCTCGGTGGCTATATGTTCATACGGACAACCAACTTCGTCCATTATCTGACAGACTTTTAAAAGATATTTATTATGCGGTGTTTTTATCACCAGACAGCCTACATCGTGATAGCTAATAAGGTCACAATTAGGTGTTAAACCCGTATATTTTGCCCAGTCTTTCCAGTAATGCCACCCCTCATAAGCAAGCGCACACGTCTCATAAGCTGAATAATACGTCCGAATGATTGCACAAGATGCTGAGGTTGACCCATATCCGGCTTCGGGCCCTTTATCAATAGCTAAAACCTTTAAACCTTTTTTAACCAACTCATAGACTGTGCATGCGCCTATTACACCGGCCCCAATGACAATTACATCAAAGTCGCCGGTCACCGAAGTCACCGCCTCATTAATAGGTTGAATATTTTCCATGTGTTTGATGTCAAACTATCTCATAAACTAAAAAATATATTTACTGATAATTGTAATATTTAAAAACATCGGCGTAAATTTTATAAAATCAAACACTAGCATGAGATTTATTAGAGGTTTTATCGTCTAAAAAATTTAAGTAATCACTTCTCCCTGATGAACAAGCAACCTCAAAAAAGCGCTTTCCGTGTTCACTAGTTCCAAGGTCTGAATGCGAGCCTACACGACCATCAGGGAACCGGGCACGATGGTCCTCGGGAGCACTATGCCGGTCTCCGGCGTGAGCTTTTACATAAGCTTCATCCAATTTTTCAGGTAAACCAAGTTTGTGGTCACTTACAGTTCGAAAAAGGGCCCTAGTGATAGCAACCTCTGATGGCGTTGCGTGCATACCCTCCCAGCCTGCATAAAGTTCACACCTTAGTTGATTAACTGCTTCGAACTCCCACCAGCTCTTAATCCGAATATAAATTTCCGCGTATTTTTCTATTAATTTCTTAACCGGTAGAATATTCGCTCCATGGCCATTCAGAAAATAGAAATGCCGGAACCCATGACATACAAGAGAGTCTATAATTTCCTCCATTACCATAAGAAAAGTCTTATTCTTCAACGATATGGTGCCTGGAAAGGCCATGTTGAATCCGGCAGGGCTATAACCGATAGCCGGAGCAACAAGAGCTCCCGTCCTATTCCCTATTTCATTCGCAATTGACTCAGCGCAAAGCGTATCTGTACCTATTAAGCCAATTGGGCCATGCTGTTCAACGGAACCTAAGGGTATAATAATACCATCCGACTTTCCCAAATAAGATTCTACCTCAAGCCACGTACTATGGGAAAGCCGCATCTTAGATCTACACCTCCAAAAAAGCTGTCAGTATAGGTGTGTATTCGGTCAGTTCATCATTGACCGCAGGCTGCTGCTCAAGCCAGTTACGGTATGCGATTACCGATTTAGGCCACAAAATCCTTAGCCCCATAAGTGGAATAAGACTATCTAACCAGGCAAAGGTTATAGGTAGCCCGCTGTCCGCCAACGTCAAAATGTACTCCGGTCTAAATGCCTCATCAAGAATTTCCGAAAGCTGCTGCAAACGGCTGGAGATTGCATGTGATTGTCTATGCAAAATTTCTTGAGTGGATGTCTCTCGACCCGGAAGAAAGGGAAATAGCGCTCGCACCTCAGGTTCAAGCCGGGTGTCGTGAAATCGCCCCCGTTCTCTCACTTTGGCTCGTTCCAAAACGTTTAGTGGCAGCATCGCTGGATGGGGATGCTGTTCTTCAAGGTATTCCGCTATTGCTTCAGAATCAGCAATCGTCAACTTTCCATCCACCAAAGCCGGCAGATTCCCAGAGGGGACTATTCGCTTGTAATCTTCAGAACCATAGCCCCCAGGAGGCATTTCTTCGCGCCAAGTCAAGTTTTTATGGCGGAGTACAATCCGCAACTTCGCACAATAGAGGCTTATGGGAACTGCATAAATAGTTATCATGGCTGCTTTCTAGCCAATCGTAATGTTGGACACCTACAATGCAGCGCGTCCAACATTGCGCATTACAATTGTAAGATCAGTCGGATAACTTCCATTTCTTGCCGAGCGCACGATAAAACCCGCGTTCAGTCTTCAATTTTATCCACGTATTCACATAGTTGATCCAGATTTGATCACCTTGCGGTAACAGCATCGCAATAGGGGTAGGTGCCTTGGGCTTGGAAACTGTCACAACCGCCATCTGAGGATACTTTTCCACCAGCTTATAAGCTTCCACATTTGAAGTTATATGAGCATCTGCACGTCCAGCCAGAACTTCTTGGAAATCCCGTGCGGGGGCTTCAACAATCTTGTGCTTAGCATTTGGGAAAAAGAGTTTTACATACTTTTCCTGTGTTGTCCCTAGGGTCGCCGCAACTGTTACGTTACCCTTATCAAGATCTCCCCAGTCCTTAAATTTTGATGCATTCTTTTTAAGGATCAAAGGAACGGTGGCAAGTGAAAAATAGCTATCAGAATAACCCGCTGCCTTTGCCCGAGCCGGTGAAATCGATGCAGAGCCTGTCATATGGTATTTACCGGAAACCACCCCACTCACTAAAGTTTTCCAATCGGTAGGTACAAACTCCACCTTCACACCCAAGTCCTTAGCCAGCTCTTTCATCACATCAATATCATAACCCTTGTATGTGTTATCCGCGGGGTTTTTCATAGTCATCGGATTCCAATCACCCGTCGTACCTACTTTAAGTACCCCACTGCTTAAAATTTCTTTCAAAACTGATTCTGCCTTAACCGTAGTTGTGGAAAATACAACTGCCACAGAAACCAGCGCGACTTGAAGAATCTTCATGATCTCACCCTTTCAAATTAAACTCTTCTCCCTGTGCGCTCATGAAAACACCATGCCGCGCGATTAAAAATCATCTCTCATCAAAATTTGTTTTTCACAAATCACGTGTATTTTCGATAAGTGAATTATTGATTGAGCGACAATACACGGCCTGGTATGGACCCTGTCAACATGCTTATAAAGATCTTGGTGAAAATTTTACACGATGGTGAACTAGAAACGTTCTTAACAAACAAATACTATGGGTCTGAAATGGCGCATCACAAGCCCTGGAAATAAAGGAAATAACCGCAATGTCTGCGGACTCGATAATTAGGCTAGAAGCCGTATCTAAATGGTTTGGTGATTTTCAAGCTCTCGACAACGTGAGTATAACTATACGAACGGGGGAAAAATTAGTCGTGTGCGGTCCGTCGGGTTCGGGAAAATCAACGATGATCCGTTGCATCAATCGTCTTGAACGCCATGAGAGCGGGAAAATCATCGTCGATGGGACAGAATTAAACGATAACCGGCGAAATATCCAAGCAATTCGT
Source organism: Magnetovibrio sp. (assembly GCA_002721825.1). GTDB lineage: Bacteria > Pseudomonadota > Alphaproteobacteria > Rhodospirillales > Casp-alpha2 > TMED8. The sequence goes on along the minus strand of PBLS01000039.1, from coordinate 3,349 downwards.
CAAGAAGTAGGTATGGTGTTCCAACAGTTTAATTTATTTCCCCATTTAACCGTACTAGAAAACCTCACCTTGGGCCCCTTGCGTGCACGTGGACTTTCGAAAGATGAGGCGGAAGATCGTGCTCGGCAATACTTGAAACGCGTACATATCCCCGAGCAGTCCAACAAATACCCCTCCCAACTTTCAGGGGGACAACAACAGCGAGTCGCGATTGCGCGTTCACTATGTATGGAGCCTCGGATCATGCTATTTGATGAGCCCACCTCGGCACTCGATCCAGAAATGATCGCAGAAGTTCTCGATGTCATGATCGAACTTGCCGATACTGGTATAACAATGGTTTGTGTTACGCATGAAATGGGTTTCGCCGAACGAGTCGCCGATACGATGTTATTTATGGATAAAGGGCAGGTTGTCGAGATGGCCCCACCAGACCAATTTTTTTCCAAACCCAAAAGCGAACGCTGTCGTCGATTCTTAAAACAAATTTTACACCATTGAGATGAGGTCCATTTGAAAATGAATCGGCTTTGGTTATCAACCTACTTCCCTCAGACTTTTACCCTAGCAGCTACACTTCTCCTTACCAGCTGCTCTGGGAATTGGGGCTGGTATGTAGTTTCACCCAGAACTTCAACCGGTCGTACTAATCTTCTTTTTCTACTAGATGGCCTTCAATGGACCGTTCTAATGTCGATAACCGCTATATCAATTTCTGTTATATTAGGCCTGCTTATTGCTCTGCCTGGGCTTTCGAAACAACGCGCACTTTTAATCTCTAATCGAACGTATGTCGAATTAGTCCGCGCCGTACCAATTCTAGTATTGATCCTATGGGTTTATTATGGCCTACCGCAAATTGCTGAGATATCTATCAGCGTATTTTGGGCTGGCGTCATAGCACTTGCAGTATCCGACAGTGCTTTTCAGGCAGAAATTTTTCGCGCTGGAGTGCAATCTATTAATCGAGGCCAGTACGAGGCGGCACAATCACTCTCCCTATCTTATATGGACACCATGCGTTTCGTTATCCTCCCACAGGCTATAAAGCGGATATTACCAGCACTAGGCAATCAACTTGTCTACATGCTAAAAATGTCCTCGTTAGTTTCCGTCATCGGTATGCAAGAGCTAACCCGAAGAGCTAACGAGCTAGTAGTAACAGAGTACCGCCCGCTAGAAATTTATACAGTCCTTATCTTAGAATACTTAGCGCTAATCCTAATTGTTTCAGCCGGCGTCCGCTGGCTAGAACGCCGGATGCGCGCAGATGAGCGCGTTTAAAATACTAAAATAATTAAATTTTCGTACGATTACGACAGGAGAATACAATGTCTGCATGGATTAAAATGATATCAGATGAACAAGCAGATGACGACTTACGTGATGCGCTTACATTGGCAAGAACGCCGCACGGTACGATCGATAATGTAATGCGCGTGCACTCACTACGACCAAATACCATGCGTGCGCATATTGCGCTATATCGGGCTACTCTCCATGACAATAGTAATACTTTGCCTCCATGGTTTCAGGAAACTATTTCAACATACGTATCAATTATAAACCAGTGCCCCTATTCGCTTGCTAATCATTGGACCAACGCGCGCTATTTAATTGGCGATGCGCCACGAGCCGATGCCATCAAACGTGCCCTAGATGAAGGTCAACCGGAGAAAGTATTCGAAGGTGCTGAATTGCTGCTCCTACAGTATGCAGATAAACTAACCCGCAAACCCGGCGAAATGGATTCTTCTGACATAGAAGATTTACGTAATGCTGGCATCGATGATGGACAAATTCTTGAGGCGAACCAAATCATCGGATATTTCAACTATGTGAACCGCTGCCTTAATGGTCTCGGAGTAACTACCAACGGTGATACCGTTGGCTTCTATAGCGATACATAGAACCACGTTAATGTACCGTCGTTTAAATTTGTAAAATTTGGATTTATCAATCTGGAAAAGTCAACCGGTTAGCATAGAGGGAACGGATATCACGTATGGTTAGGGCAGCACACAACGTACACGGAATCCCAATTGTCGACATTGCTCCATTGCGCAACGGCGAAAATGCGGTTGGTGTAGGTAAGGCCCTTCACCAAGCAAGTTCCGAGGTTGGATTTATCTATATAATTAATCATGGAATTCCTGAAACTGTAATAGCAACAGCACGCGATTCCGCTTTAAAGTTTTTCCGTAAGAATGAAGCGCAGAAGATGACTGTCGCTATCAATAGTGCCCATCGTGGATATCTCGGTCCTGGTGGTGCTAAGATGGAAAACCATCTTGAGGCAGACGCAAAGGAAAGCTTTATTTGGGGTTGCGAGGAACTTGACCGCCTAAGCCTGAAAGATCATCCGTTGAGGGGCAAAAATCAATGGCCAGACTTCATGCCAGGCCTAAAATCCATTGCCACAGACTATTTTACCCGAGCCCAAGAGGTCGCCCGTTTTCTCATGCAGGGATTTGCACTGGGACTAGATCTCCCAGTTAATATATTTTTACGTTCTAGCGAAAAGCCATTAAGCCGCATGTCGTTCGTGTACTATCCACCCCATCACGAGAACAAATACGGTGTAGGACCTCATACCGATTTTGGCGTTCTGACCGTTCTTTACCAGGATGCTGTCGGCGGTCTAGAAATTGAGAGCCTTGATGGGACTTGGGTAACAGCCCCACCTATTCCTGGTACGTTACTAGTCAATGTAGGAGACTTGCTGGCACGATGGACAAACGGCGCCTATCGTTCAACTCCGCATCGCGTAATTAATAGATCGGATAAAGAGCGTCTCTCCATAGTGCTAGCCTACGACCCTGAACCAGATACGGTGATAGACCCACGGGAAATCTTCGGCCCCGCTTGCGACACTCAAAATGACCCAATAACCTGTGGCGACTACTTGACATGGCGGTTTGAAAAAGCCTTTTCGTATCGCAAAGCAGAGTCTAACTAATCAACCGTGTACGGATTGACGTAAGACATGGCTGAAACCAATTTATTACCTCTAGAAAAAGGCGTTCATAACCTGCTGGTAAACTGCGCTGGTGTGGCCAGGGATGATCGGCTGGCAATTATCTGTGAAGATCCTTCACTCGGATGGTACGACGGAATAGTTCCTGAGGCAGTCGATAAAACAGCGAACAATATGGGATTACACACAACAGTTATATCTGTTAACGGCCCGTCTCCCGATTGTACATTACCACCAAATGCGATTGAAGCTCTAGAATCACACGACCACACCGTTTTTTTCGCACGAATTGGTGATCAAAGCCGCTTCAACTTACACGCCGATGCTCAGGCGCCTATAATGTCCTATGCACGCTCTGCTGCTTCTTTAGCG